>NZ_JBFTHT010000015.1:0-97603 GCF_056394385.1 Arthrobacter sp. 10N44_2
CTATTTGTTGATATTCCACCCGTGAGCACCCGCCGCAGAACTWGCGTCTGCGCAACGGGCGTACTCCTGACAACCCCACCACACSSRCATAACGCCCGGCAGGGTGGTTGTAGGTGCTCCTTAGAAAGGAGGTGATCCAGCCGCACCTTCCGGTACGGCTACCTTGTTACGACTTAGTCCCAATCGCCAGTCCCACCTTCGACAGCTCCCTCCCACAAGGGGTTAGGCCACCGGCTTCGGGTGTTACCAACTTTCGTGACTTGACGGGCGGTGTGTACAAGGCCCGGGAACGTATTCACCGCAGCGTTGCTGATCTGCGATTACTAGCGACTCCGACTTCATGGGGTCGAGTTGCAGACCCCAATCCGAACTGAGACCGGCTTTTTGGGATTAGCTCCACCTCACAGTATCGCAACCCTTTGTACCGGCCATTGTAGCATGCGTGAAGCCCAAGACATAAGGGGCATGATGATTTGACGTCGTCCCCACCTTCCTCCGAGTTGACCCCGGCAGTCTCCCATGAGTCCCCGCCATTACGCGCTGGCAACATGGAACGAGGGTTGCGCTCGTTGCGGGACTTAACCCAACATCTCACGACACGAGCTGACGACAACCATGCACCACCTGTGAACCGGCCCCAAAGGGGAAGGACTGTTTCCAGCCCGGTCCGGCCCATGTCAAGCCTTGGTAAGGTTCTTCGCGTTGCATCGAATTAATCCGCATGCTCCGCCGCTTGTGCGGGCCCCCGTCAATTCCTTTGAGTTTTAGCCTTGCGGCCGTACTCCCCAGGCGGGGCACTTAATGCGTTAGCTACGGCGCGGAAAACGTGGAATGTCCCCCACACCTAGTGCCCAACGTTTACGGCATGGACTACCAGGGTATCTAATCCTGTTCGCTCCCCATGCTTTCGCTCCTCAGCGTCAGTTAATGCCCAGAGACCTGCCTTCGCCATCGGTGTTCCTCCTGATATCTGCGCATTTCACCGCTACACCAGGAATTCCAGTCTCCCCTACATCACTCTAGTCTGCCCGTACCCACCGCAGATCCGGAGTTGAGCCCCGGACTTTCACGGCAGACGCGACAAACCGCCTACGAGCTCTTTACGCCCAATAATTCCGGATAACGCTTGCGCCCTACGTATTACCGCGGCTGCTGGCACGTAGTTAGCCGGCGCTTCTTCTGCAGGTACCGTCACTTTCGCTTCTTCCCTACTGAAAGAGGTTTACAACCCGAAGGCCGTCATCCCTCACGCGGCGTCGCTGCATCAGGCTTGCGCCCATTGTGCAATATTCCCCACTGCTGCCTCCCGTAGGAGTCTGGGCCGTGTCTCAGTCCCAGTGTGGCCGGTCACCCTCTCAGGCCGGCTACCCGTCGTCGCCTTGGTGAGCCATTACCYCACCAACAAGCTGATAGGCCGCGAGTCCATCCAAAACCACAATAAAGCTTTCCACCCCCCACCATGCGATGAGGAGTCATATCCGGTATTAGACCCAGTTTCCCAGGCTTATCCCAGAGTTAAGGGCAGGTTACTCACGTGTTACTCACCCGTTCGCCACTAATCCCCGGTGCAAGCACCGGATCATCGTTCGACTTGCATGTGTTAAGCACGCCGCCAGCGTTCATCCTGAGCCAGGATCAAACTCTCCGTTGAAGTAAAACAGACACAACATGCGCCCCCGGGAAAACGGGATACTTGCCGAAACAATTCATTTCCATGAATTCTCTATTTCGCTTTTCTTCGCTGCGATGTTTACAGCTTATTTCATTCATTTCCACTTTGCAAATTCGCGATTTTCATCGGAATTTCGCTTTGCGGAGCGAATCCGCCCAGCAGAATTGAAGCAATTTTCATTATGTGCGCCTGGCGCATGAAGAATTGCTTCTCATTTGTGGGGGTTTGTCACCACTCAACGGCGGCAACTCAGAAAACAATACACGCTCCTCCCCGGCCGTGCAAATCGGCCGGGAAGGAGCGTGCGGGTGCGTTTTCGGTACCAGTCGGGATCCGCTACCAGTCAGGATCCCGTGCTGGTCAGGGCGCGGCGACTTCCACTGTTGCCAGGTTCTTCTTGCCCCGGCGCAGAAGCAGGTAGCGCCCGTGCAGCAACTCGCTGGCCGCAATAACGGCGTCCGGGTCAGATACCTTCGCATTGTTGACGTAGGCCCCGCCCTCCCCCACAGTGCGGCGTGCGGCGGACTTGCTCTCAGACAGACCGGAGGCGACCAGCAGCTCGATGATGCCCAGGGCGCCGGCGTCAACCGTGGCGGAGGGCAGCTCGGAGGTCGCCGCCTTCAGTGTCGCTTCGTCCAGTACGGAGAGGTCGCCGTTGCCGAACACCGCGGCGGAAGCCGCAATGACCTTCTCGGTGGCGTCCACGCCATGGACGAGCGAAGTCACCTCGTAGGCCAGCTTTCGCTGGCCCTCGCGGGCGAAAGGCCGTTCGGCGATCGCGAGCTCCAGTTCCTCAATCTCGGCGCGGCTCAAGAAGGTGAACACTTTGAGTCGGTCCGCGACGTCGGCGTCCGCCGTGTTGAGCCAGAACTGGTAGAACGCGTACGGGCTGCACATGGTTGGATCCAGCCAGATCGCGTTGCCCTCGCTCTTGCCGAACTTGGTGCCGTCAGAGTTGGTGATGAGCGGCGTTCCCAGGGCGTGGACGTGCTTGCCCTCAACCTTGCGGATGAGCTCGGTGCCACTGGTGAGGTTGCCCCACTGATCCGAGCCGCCGGTCTGCAGCATGCAACCGTAGTCGCGGAACAACTGAAGGTAGTCCATGCCCTGCAGGATCTGGTAGCTGAACTCCGTGTAGCTGATGCCTTCGTCGGAACTGAGGCGGGAGGCAACGGCGTCCTTGCGGAGCATGGTGCCGACACGGTAGTGCTTGCCGATCTCGCGCAGGAAGTCGATGGCGCTCAGGGGCGCCGTCCAGTCCAGGTTGTTGACCATCCGGGCCGCGTTGTCGCCCTCGAAGCTCAGGAACCGGCGGACCTGGGCCTGAAGGTAGCCCACCCACTCGGACACGGTGTCCTTGGTGTTCAGGGTGCGTTCCGCCGTCGGACGCGGATCACCGATCAAGCCCGTGGAGCCGCCCACGAGTCCGAGTGGCTTGTGGCCGGCCAACTGGATCCGGCGCATGAGCAGCAGCTGGACCAGGTTGCCCAGGTGCAGGCTCGGCGCGGTCGGATCGAAGCCGCAGTAATACGTCACGGGGTCGCCGGCGAGGAGCTTTTCGAGCTCCGCCTCATCCGTGGAGACGTGGACAAGGCCGCGCCATTTCAGCTCCTGCCAGATATTGGCAAAGCTGGGATCGTTCTGCTGGGCATCGAGAATATTTAGCTGGGACACGGAATCTAAGTTAGCAGGATCAACCGGGCCGCAGCGCAGGTGACGCCCGCCGGCCCGGGCCTACTCCTCGATGCCTGCCGGGACTCCGGCGGCGGCGATGAGCCGCAGGCGCTGGGTGGGCCGGGTCATGGCCACGTACAGGTCACCCACCCGGCCGTGCTCGTGGTTGAGCATGTCGGTCGGTTCCAGGACCACGACGCCGTCGAATTCCAGCCCCTTCGCCTCGCGGGGACTGATCACCACGATGTCCTGCGCGTAACTCCCGGCGCCCGTCCCGACCCGGTGGCCGTACACGGCCCGCAGTGCCGCGCTGGCCTCGGGGAGAAGGCCGCCGTCGGCGATGACCGCCAGCAGGCCGCCCTCGATGGCGTCCAGTTCCTCCGGAAGCACCTCGACGAGCTTGTTGACGATCTGGCCCTGGCCGACTTTGTCGATGACCGGGGACCAGCGCCCTTCCCGCACGGCCTTGGGCGCCGAAACCACCAATCCGGCCGCGGTCGCCATGCGGGCAGCGGCCTCGGCGATCTGGGACGGGGTGCGGTAGTTGACGGTCAGCTCCTCGAGCTGCCAGCGGTCGCCGAACATGGGGCCCAGGGCGCTGTGCCAGGAGTTGGCACCGGCAACAGAACTGGTCTGCGCGATGTCGCCCACGATCGTGAAGGACTTCAGCGGGCAGCGGCGGACCAGCAGCCGCCACTGCATGGGTGACAGCTCCTGCGCTTCGTCCACCACAATGTGCCCGAAGGCCCAGGAACGGTCCGTGGTGGCACGCTCTGCAGCGGTCAGCCGCGTCTCACGCTCCTGGTTCTGGTCCACCAGGTCTTCGGCCGTGACAAGGACGTCCACACCGGCGGTTTCCATGTTGACCAGGGTCTGCTTGGCGTTGGCCAGGTCGCGGGCCCGGTCTTGTTCCTGCTGCGCCAGGCCGCGCCCGGCGGCGGCATCAAGCTCGCCGAGCAATTCGGCAGCCTCGTCCAGCAGCGGAACGTCGGACTCGGTCCAGGGCGAATCGGCCGGGCGGAGCAGCAGCGCGCGTTCTTCCGGGCTGAGGTTCGGGGTGCATGCCTCGAGGATGGCCGGCTTGCTGAGCAGCTCCCCCACGAGTTTCTCCGGGGTCATCGGCATCCAGCACAGGTTCAGGGCGATCCGGACATCCCGGGCCGAGCGGACATCCTCCGCCAGGTACGAGCGGTCGGCGTTGTTGCCGATGTTGCCTGCCTCCACCAGCTCCGTCATCTGCTCGGTCAATTCGCGGAGCAGGATCTTGACGAAGGAGACGCGGGCCTCGTTGTGCGGTTTGCCCGTGGCGCGCGCCCTCTCCTTGGCGCGGCGGACCTGCCTCGGTGTGAGGACCAGTTTGCGGCCGTCCACCTCAAGGGTCCGGTTTCCGGCCGGAATGCGCTGCCGGTTGGCCACGGCGTTGGCGACCACCTCGGCCATGTCAAGCCGGCCCTTGATGGCGGCGACTGCGGAGTCCGGCTCGGCCACGGCGGTGATCCCGGGCATCAGCCGGCCCAGGCTCGCCATGACGACGCCGGTCTCGCCGAGCGAGGGCAGCACGCGTTCGATGTACTTCATGAAGGACGACGTCGGCCCCACCAGCAGGACGCCGGCGCTCTTGAGCCGGTCCCGGTGCGTGTAGAGCAGGTACGCGGCGCGGTGCAGGGCGACAGCGGTCTTGCCCGTGCCCGGGCCGCCCTGGACCACGAGGGCGCCGGAGATGGAGGAACGGATGATCCGGTCCTGCTCGGACTGGATGGTGCCGACGATGTCTGACATCCGGCCCGTCCGCTTGGAGTTCAGGGCAGCCAGCAGGGCACCCTCGCCCTGGAGCGAATCGTTGTCGGCGAGCATGCCGGCGTCGAGCACGTCATCCTCGATTGCCTTGACCTCGCGGCCCTGCAGGATCAGGTGGCGGCGGCGGCGGACGCCCTGCCGGTCGAACGCCGTGGCCTGGTAGAAATGGCCGGCCTCGGGCGCACGCCAGTCCACCATGAGCCGCTGCAGGTCCTCGGTGGTCAAGCCGATGCGGCCGATGTACTGGGCCTCCCCGGAATCCAGGTCCAGGCGGCCGAACACGAGCCGGTCATCGACGGCGTCGAGCTGGGCGAGGCGGTCCTCGTAGAGGGCGGCGAAGGCATCACGTTCGGAAACGTTCTGCATGGTGCCCACGGCACCGGCCCGGCGCACCTGGGCCAGCTGGGTGCGCTTCTCCGCCCGCAACTCATCGAGCCGGGCGTAAAGTCCGGCCACATAGTCGCGTTCATGGGCCAAATCAGCGTCGTGCATCGAACGTTCCCCTATCGAAAAAGACAGACCCACCATTCTACAGCCATTTCGGCGGCACGGCTGTTGCATGTCGCCGAACAATGCCAAGGCAGTCTTCGTCAGGGAATTCTACCGACACGTCCCGGATGGTCCAGCCCGGCAGGCCCGCTAGATCCGCAACAGGGACCGGACGTTGTGGCCGGTCAGGGCCGTGCGGCCGCCAAGATCGTCGAGTTCCATGACCACACCGATGCCGGCCACGTGGATCCCGCACCGCTCGAACAGCCGCGCCGCGGCGCCGAGCGTGCCGCCCGTGGCGAGCACGTCGTCGAGGATCAGCACCCGGCTCCCCGGCGCCAGGTCCGTGGTGTGCAGCTCAAGGGTGGCGGTGCCGTACTCCAGTGCGTAGTCCTCGGAGAACACCTCGCGCGGAAGCTTGCCGGCCTTGCGAACCGTGATGACCCCGGTCCCGGTGGCGTAGGCGGCGGCCGCCGCGAGCAGGAAGCCGCGGGCCTCCACTCCGGCGACGGCGTCGAACTGGCCCTGGAAAGGTCCCACCAGGGCATCGACGACGGCCCCGAAGGCGGCGCCGTCGGCGAACACCGGGGTCAGGTCCTTGAAGCTGACCCCGGGTTTGGGATAGTCCGGGATGGTGGCGCACAGGCTCTTGATCAGCTCATCCGCCGGCATTGCGGTCGTCGTCTGGTTCGGGTCGCTTTGATTCACCCATCCACCTTACTGGCTGGTAGCGGGAAGCCTCCCGGGCCCCGGCCTTCCGGGCCGGCGGCTCCGCCGCAACCCGCCGGCCATCGAATGTTCACGCTGTCGGTGCCGGATTCGCAGCTCCTGTCCATCCCGCCGGTGATTAAATGCTCGAATGCGACACGAAATCGTCCTCTCCGGCCATGGGGTTCGGCTGGTTCCGCTGGCCCCGCACCATGCGGCGGGCCTCTTCGATTTTGTGGACGCCGGCATGTGGGCAGGCATGGCGGCACCGATGCCGGGGACGGCCCGCGAGCTGGCGGCGCTGTTCCGGTCACGGCTGGAGGATCCCGCCACCATCCCGTTCGCCGTGACGGACGGGCGCACCGGCGCCCTGCTGGGCACGACGTCCCTCCGCGACTACGTTCCGGACCAGCAACGCCTGGAAATCGGCGGAACATTCTACGGGCGGCAGTTCTGGGGCAGCCACGTCAATCCGGCGAGCAAACACATGCTCCTCGCCTACGCCTATGAGGTACTGGAAGTGGACCGGGTGGCTTTCCGCTGCGACGCCCGCAACACCCGGAGCGCGACGGCGATCGAACGGCTCGGCGCACAATTCGAGGGGGTCCTCCGCGGCCACCGCGCGGCGCCGGGCGGGGGACGCGCGGACACCGCCGTCTTCTCGATCCTCTCGCAGGAGTGGCCGCACGTGCGCGAGGACCTGCGGCGCCGGCTCGCCCCCTTCGCCGTCGGCGCCGGCTACTCGCTGGGCAGCTTCGCAGCAACCTGGAACCCCTAATCCCCTGCCGCCGGAGGCAAGGCGTCCGGATGAACGGGAGGCACTGCATCTGGAGGCCCGGCATCTGGAGGCACGGAGTCCGGTTCCGGCGGGCGCAGGAGTTCGTTGGCAAGCCCGTAGGAGACGATGTCCAGCGCTTTTCGGAGCGCGCGTTCGGCGTCGAACCGACCGGCTGCCACGCGGCTCAGCCGGGCGTAGTCCCCGGCCCATCCGGACCGGCGGAACCTGTCGGCGTCACCGTGAAGGAGCCGTCCATAGAGGACGTCCTCGAACAAGTCATGGTCGGCCAGGGCGATTTCGGCCATCAGCGCCTCGCGGTCCCGGATCATCCCGTTGGTGAACATCCCGGCCGCTTCCGCTGCGCCTTGGGCTAGCCGGGAGTCCGCCGAGTAGTTGCACAGGCGCAGCGCCCGCACCACGAGTTTGAGCGAAACGTGTTCTTCGGGAACGATGAATTTGCGCAGCAGGGCCGCGCGGAAGAGCTCAATCCAGTGCCGGCGCTCTGCTTCGACGGAGTCCGCCGCGACCTGCCCGCAGTCGGGGGTGAACAGTTCCACCATGCGGAAGTACTCGGTGGCCAGCTCCGCGAAGATCTGGAGCCGCTCCAGCTCACTGCCCGGTTTTCCGCGCTTTCCCTCGCCCATACTGCTCCATCATCCCCCACCACACGTGCCGGCATCAGGGCGCGGGAACGGGGCGCACACAGTGCCCGCTACCTCACGCGCCGCGGGCGCTTGGCGCCTTTGCCGGCTTTGCTGCCTTGTAGCGGGAGACGGTCGGGTCGCCGCTGAGCCAGAACCGCCAGGGGTACTCGTGGCTGCCGCCGTCGCCGGAGACGCCGACGCGCGGACCGGAGCTGATGCCCGCGGCGACCCCCTCCGGCGGGTACGCGGCCGGTTCCAGCCGGAACGGCGGCGCGAGGGCATTCCGCCCGCTGTCCGCCGTCGTCAGTCCCAGCGCGGTGGCCAGCCGGGCAGGCCCGCTCGCGAGGTCGACATCCGATTTCGACGTCGGCCGCCTGGCCCTCGCCAGCTCATGTCCCGCGACCACTTCGCCGGCCCGCAGCAGGAGCGCCGATGCCACGCCCTCGGGCCCGCACACGATATTGGCGCAATGGTGCATCCCGTACGTGAAATACACGTAGAGGTGGCCGGCCGGGCCGAACATCGGGGCGTTGCGGGCCGTTTGGCCGCGAAAGGTGTGGGACCCGGGGTCAGGGTGGTGCGAATCATGCGGGCCCAGGTATGCCTCCACTTCGGTAATCCGAACCGAGACGGATCCGCCGGGCCCGTCGTGCGTCAGCACCGCGCCGAGGATCAGCGGCGCCACGTGCCGGGCATCGGCCGAAAGCAGCTCGCGGACGGACTCGGCCGCGCCGGACTCCGTGCCGGACTCGGCAGGAAGCGGGCTGGAAGTCATGCTCAGACTTTAACAAACACCGCCGAAGGAGAGGACGGCCGTGTCCGAATTCCGCTAGCAGCTGTTCCGCGAAGCTGGCAGGATGGGGTGATGGACTTCTGGCAGCGCTACCGGGCAATCGATGCCCGGGACACCCGATTCGACGGGCAGTTCTACACAGCTGTCCGGACCACCGGCATCTATTGCCGGCCCTCGTGCCCCGCGCGGACGCCCAAGGCGGACAATGTCACCTTCTATGAAACGTCCGCCGCGGCGCACGACGCCGGCTACCGTGCGTGCAAACGCTGCCTGCCCGAGGCCGTGCCTGGTACGCCGGCCTGGAACGTGCGCTCCGATATCGCCGGCCGGGCCATGCGGCTCATCAATGACGGCGTGATCAACCGCGACGGCGTCGAGGGGCTCGCGGCCCGGCTCGGATACTCCTCGCGCCAGCTCAACCGGATCCTCAGCCACGAACTCGGCGCCGGCCCGCTGTCCCTGGCGCGGGCGAGCCGCGCCCAGACCGCCCGCACCCTGCTGGTCTCCACCGCCATGAAAGTCTCGGACATCGCCTTCGCCGCCGGATTCAGCAGCGTGCGCCAGTTCAACGAGACCATCGGCGAGGTCTTTGCGATGACGCCTTCCGCGCTCCGGGCCACAGCCAGGCATCACCGCTCCCCCGCGGCGACCACAGCGCTCACACTCAACCTTCCGTACCGCGAACCGTTCGACCCGGGCGTCTTTGATTTTTTGGCAGTCCGCGCCATCCCCGGGATCGAGGAAGGTACCTCCACTTCCTACGCCCGGACCCTGCGGCTGACGCACGGCGATGCCCGCTTCCGCGTGGATTACGACGCCGGCGCGCCCGGGCGTCCGCTCGTGCTGACCATCGGCGCCGTCGACCTCCGGGATCTGGCCGCCCTGCTGAGCAGGGTCCGCCGGCTGCTGGACCTGGACGCCGATCCGGTCGCCATCGATGCCGCCCTCGAGGCCGACTCCCGGCTGGCCGCCGCGGTGGCGCGCACGCCGGGCATGCGGATGCCCGGCGCCGTTGATCCGCAGGAACTGCTGATCCGGGCGATGATCGGCCAACAGATCACCGTGGCCGCCGCGCGGACCGCCCTGGTCCAGCTTTCCGCGGTCGGAAGCGCGAGCCTGGTGCCCGACGACGGCCTCCACCGGCTTTTCCCGACGGCCGAGCAGATCGCCGGGACCGGCTTCGAACTGCTCCGAGGCCCGCAGCGGCGGATCGATGCTGTCCGGGACGCCGCGGCGGCGATGGCCTCGGGCGACCTCGACTTCGGCTACGGCGATGACGTGCAGGGGCTGGAGGCCAAACTCCTGCCCCTGTCCGGCGTCGGGCCGTGGACCGTGGGATACGTCGCGATGCGGGTCATCGGCGCGCCGGATGTGTTCCTGGCCAACGACGCCGCGGTCCGCAACGGTATCCGTTCACTCGCCGAGACCCCCGACGGCGCCACACTTACCCCGGATTTCCGTGAGGTCAGCCCCTGGCGCTCCTACGCCACCATGCACCTGTGGCGCGCAGCAGCGGCTGCCCAGGCCGCGGCGCGCAAGCCGTCCCTGCCGCCGAGGCAGGCTCCAACGCAGAACCACAAGCAGACTCCGAAGCAGACTCCGAAGGAAGCGAAACCATGAAAGCCCAGCTGTTGACCATGTCCACCCCGGACGGTCCGTTCACCATCATTGCCCGGGACGGGGCTGTCTTGTCGTCGGGCTGGACCGCCGTTCCCGGCGAGCTGACCGGCCAGATCCACGCTGACCTGCTTCCGGCCGAATTCGAGACCGTCACCGGGCTCGGCGGGATCTCCGAAGCCGTGGAGGCGTTCTATGCCGGCGATCCGGAGCCGGCCATGGGGGTGCCGGTGCTGCAGAAGTCCGGTCCGTTCCGCAGCCATGCCTGGGACGTGCTGCGCACGGTCGCGCCGGGGCGCCCGGTGACCTACACGGAGTATGCGGAGCTGTCCGGCAACGCCAAGGCCGTCCGGGCGGCGGCCAGTGCCTGCGCCTTCAACGCGGCGGCACTGTTTGTTCCCTGCCACCGCGTCATCCGCACCGACGGGACCCTGGGCGGCTTCCGCTGGGGGCTGGCCGTCAAGGGCAGCCTGTTGGACCGGGAACGCGAAGCAGCCCTCGCGACGGCACGGCCCTAGGCCTTATTCCATAGGCCTGCCGGGCCCGGGCGTGCTCAGTTGTTGACCGGCGCACCGTGTGCGAGGGACGGCCTGCCGGACCCGGGCGGGCTCAGTTGTTGACCGGAACGCCGGCAGGCCAGGGCAGCAGCTTCGGAAGGTCGACGCCGTCGGCCGCGGCGGTGGCGCGCAGGCTGCCGAGGGTGGGGTTGCGGCCGGCGAGCCACGCGGCGATGTCCGTGAGCATGCCGTTGATCACGGTCGATGTTCCGCCGCTCCCGATGGCTACCGCCGGCAGGCCAAGCGGCTGCAACACGAAGCGCTGGCCCTCGGGTACCCGCGCGGAGAGGAAATCGAAAAGGTGCCCGCAGAACGGGCGGCTCCAGGTTTCCGGTCCGTGGCCGGTGCCGAGGTCGGCGGCATGGATGACGAGTTCGCGCCACAGTGCCAGGCCGCCGTCGAACACGACTCCCCCGCGGTAGGTGATGGGCTCACGCCAGCCGGCCGCGTCGAGGGAGTCGAAGGCGCGCAGGGCCCGGTCCAACGCCGCGTCGAGGTCGGCCCGGTGCTGCGCGAGGCTGTGGCCGGCCGCCATCTCGATGGCGCGGTTCCGCCCCTCGAAGCCGCCGTCATAGAGTTCGACGCCCTCGCCGCGGGCGGCATATTCGAGCTGCCGGCCCATCGCGTTGGCAATCCCGCAGATGTGGGCCAGCACGTGGCCGCGGCTCCAGCCGGGCAGTTCCGACGGCGCTTTGATGTCCTGTTCCGTCAGTTTCGCGGCGATTCCGGCCACGACTCCGGCGGCGCGGTGCAGTTCTGCCCGAAGGTTCTCTGGTGTGATTGAGGTCATGGCGCCCATCCTAAACCGAGCCACCCGATTAAGTCGGATTAACTGAGCGATGCCCGGTCAGCGGGGCGCGTAGCGGCGCCGGATGTGCCGGCGGTCGTGCCGGGCCTGCCAGAATTCGATTTCGCGCGGCCGGAGGGCGTAGAGCTGCCAGTCTGTGTTTTCATTGTTTGCATTTTCGCTGCCGTCGGCGCCGGGCCGGGCCCGCCAGTCGGCGGCCGAGGCTTCCGCGGACAGCTCCACGACGTCCCCGGCCACGCGGACCTGGCGGCCCTGCTGTTGCCAGAAGAAGTTCAGCGCCGCATGCGGGTTGGCCGTGAGTTCCTTGCCCTTGCGGGATTCCCTGGAGGTTGCGAAGTGCCAGCCGTCGGCGTCGATGTCCTTCAGGATCAGCATCCGCGACGACGGCCGGCCGTGCTCATCGGCGGTGGCCAGGCTGCACGCGTTGGGCTGCGGCACCCCGGCCGCCAGGGCCTCGTCCAGCCACAGCCGGAACAGCTCCGCGGGGTCCGCGGGCGCCGCCGCAGGATCGAAGTCCGGGAGCACTTCCGGGAAGTCGGGCAGGGCACGCAGCAGTTGGCGGAACGATTCGCTCATGTCGCAATGCTAGCGGGGAGTTTTCGGCGGCAAACGCACAACGCTCCCTCACTTTTGGCAAGAAATCCGCCGACGCTCCTGCAGGCAATGCAGGAGCGTCGACCGAGACGCTGCCGGAACTCCCCACCGGCACCGTAGCCTCGCAAGCTCGGCCAGGGAACCCTCTCGCGTGTGCTAACTAGCCCGCGTACTCGCGCGCACCGGCGAGCTCACCCTCGAGGGCCAGCAGCTGGCGTTCGACGGCGGCCGGTGCGGTGCCGCCCTGCGAGTTCCGGCTGTTGAGCGAACCCTCGGTGGACAGGACCGTGCGGACCTCCGGCGTCAGGTGTTCCGAGATGGCGGCGTATTCCTCGTCCGTGAGGTCCCAGAGCTCGACGCCGCGGCTTTCGGCCTGCTTGACCGCGGCGCCGGAGAGCTCGTGCGCCTCGCGGAACGGCACACCCTGGCGGACCAGCCATTCGGCGATGTCCGTCGCCAGGGCGAAACCCTGGGGAGCCAGCGCTTCCATCCGTTCGGTGTTGAACTTCAGCGTCGCGATCATCCCGGAGACTGCCGGGAGCAGGACCTCCAGGGTGTCGGCGGCGTCGAAGACCGGTTCCTTGTCCTCCTGCAGGTCGCGGTTGTACGCGAGCGGCAGGCCCTTCAGGGTGGCCAGCAGCCCGGTCAGGTTGCCGATCAGCCGGCCGGCCTTGCCGCGAGCGAGTTCGGCCACGTCCGGGTTCTTCTTCTGCGGCATGATCGAGGAGCCTGTGGAGTAGGAATCGTGCAGGGTGACGAAGGAGAATTCCTTCGTGGCCCACAGGATCACTTCCTCCGAGACCCGGGACAGGTCCACGCCGATCATGGCCGTGATCCAGGCGAACTCGGCGAAGACGTCGCGGGAGGCGGTGCCGTCGATCGAGTTGTGCGTCGCCGAGAAGAAGCCCAGGTCCGCGGCGACGGCCTCGGGGTCCAGGCCGAGCGAGGAGCCCGCCAGGGCACCGGAGCCGTAGGGCGAAACCCCGGCGCGCTTATCCCAGTCGGCCAGCCGCTGCACATCGCGCAGCAGCGCCCATGCGTGGGCCAGCAGGTGGTGGCTGAGCAGTACCGGCTGGGCGTGCTGCAGGTGGGTGCGGCCGGGCATGGCCACGCCCTTGTGCGCCTTGGCCTGGTCCACGAGAGCGTCAATCGTGGCGAGCACGCCGCGGGCGATGATCCGGGCGTGGTCGCGCAGGAACATCCGTCCCAGGGTGGCCACCTGGTCGTTGCGGGACCGGCCAGCGCGGAGCTTGCCGCCAAGCTGGGTACCGGCGCGCTCGATCAGGCCACGCTCGAGCGAACCGTGCACGTCCTCATCGGACTCGGCCGGCAGGTAGGCTCCGGAGGCGACGTCCTCATCCAGCTGCGTCAGGGCGGCCAGCATGCCGTCCAGTTCGGCGTCGTCCAGCAGCCCGGCCTTGTGCAGCACGCGGGCGTGCGCCTTGGACCCGGCGATGTCGTAGCGGGCCAGCCGCCAGTCGAAGTGCGTGGACTTGCTCAGCGCGGCGAGGGCGTCCGCTGGGCCGCCGGCGAACCGGCCGCCCCACAGCGCTCCCGTATTTGTAGCCTCAGACTTTTGCTCAGCCACAGGGGCTACTCTCCTGCGACGCGGATGTCGCGGCCGGAGGCAACCTTGGCGGACATGCCCCACAGCTCGATGAATCCGCGCGCCATCGACTGGTCGAACGTGTCGCCGGTGTCGTACGTGGCAAGGTCGAAGTCGTAGAGCGAGGTCTCGGAGCGGCGTCCGTTGACGATCGCCTGGCCGCCGTGCAGCACCATGCGGATGTCGCCGGAGACGTATTTCTGGGTGTCCTCGATGAAGGCGTCGAGGGAGCGCTTGAGCGGCGAGAACCACTGGCCGTCGTAGACCAGCTCGGCCCAGCGCTGGCCGACGGTCGCCTTGAAGCGGGCCTGCTCGCGCTCGATCGTGATGTCTTCGAGGTGCTTGTGCGCGGTGATGAGCGCCATGGCGCCCGGTGCCTCGTAGATCTCGCGGGACTTGATGCCCACGAGGCGGTCCTCGACGACGTCGATCCGGCCCACGCCCTGGGCACCGGCGCGGCGGTTGAGTTCCTTGATGGCCTGCAGCGGGGTGACCTTGACGCCGTCGATCGCGACCGGCACGCCGGCTTCGAAGGAGATGGTGACCTCATCCGGTGCCGGCGGGAATTCCGGGGTGGCGGTGTAGTCGTAGATGTCCTTGGTGGGGGCGTTCCAGATGTCCTCGAGGTAGCCGGTTTCGACGGCGCGGCCCCAGACGTTCTGGTCGATCGAGTACGGGTTCTTCTTGGTGGTCTCGATCGGCAGTCCCTTTTCCTCGGCGAAGGCGATGGCCTTGTCGCGGGTCAGGGCGAGGTCACGGACCGGGGCGATGCACTTAAGGTCCGGGCCGAGGGTCTGGATGCCGACTTCGAAGCGGACCTGGTCGTTGCCCTTGCCGGTGCAGCCGTGGGCGACGGTGGTGGCGCCGAATTCGCGGGCGGCCTTGACCAGGTGCTTGACGATCACCGGACGGGAGATGGCGGAGACCAGCGGGTAGTGGCCCTGGTAGAGGGCGTTGGCCTTCAGCGTGGGCACGCAGTACTCGTTGGCGAACTCGTCGCTGGCGTCGGCGACGTAGGCCTCGACGGCGCCGCAGCCCAGCGCGCGCTGGCGGATGGTCTCCAGCGATTCGCCGCCCTGTCCGACGTCGACCGCCACGGCGATGACCTCGGCGCCGGTGGCTTCACCGATCCAGCCGATGGCTACGGAAGTATCCAGGCCACCGGAGTAGGCCAGAACAATACGCTCAGTCACGGAAATGCTCCTTAGTTGTTTGGTGATGCATTAAGTCTGGGAAAAGCTCTGTTGCAAGCCTGTCACACACCCGGGTGCCCGGTCCTGTGAAGGGCTCATGGTGTGGCTTATTGGCCGGCTTCCTCGGCGAACTGCAGGAAGCGTGCGGCGATGTCCGCGCCGCCCAGGGGGTCCCGGGTGACAAGCAGGACGGTGTCGTCCCCGGCGATGGTGCCCAGGATCGAGGGCATTACGGAGTGGTCGATGGCGAGGGCCAGGAAGTTCGCGGCGCCCGGCGGGGTCCGAAGCACCACGAGGTTGGCGGAGGCCTCGGCGGTGACGAGCAGTTCCCCGCACAACCGGGTCAGCCGGGCGTCGAGGATTTCCTGCGTGACGCCGCTCTTGGCCGCCCGCTCGCCGCCCTCCCCCGGGACGGCGTAGACCAGCACGCCGTCCTTGCCGCGGACCCGGACGGCGCCGAGTTCCACGAGGTCTCGTGACAGCGTGGCCTGGGTGACCTGGACGCCGTCGTCCGCGAGCAGCGCCGCGAGCTCGGCCTGGGAACGGACAGATTCGCCCGTGAGAATCGCCGTGATCCGCGCCTGCCGGGCTGTCTTGGTGGCCGGGCTGGCCCCAGGAGAGGCTGGCTGGACGGACATCAGGCCGGTCCGCCCACCGGTGCCGGACCATCGAGTGGCGCGAGCCCACCGACTGGCGCCAGACCGTCAACCACTGCCAGACCCGAGCGGTGCATGAGCCAGGCCATGAGTGCCTTCTGCGCGTGCAGCCGGTTTTCGGCCTCGTCCCAGACCACCGACTGCGGGCCGTCAATGACGTCGGCGGCGATCTCGTAGCCCCGGTAGGCCGGGAGGCAGTGCAGCACGACGGCGTCCGGCGCCGCGAGCTTCATCGCGTCGGCATCCACGGAATAGGCGCGGAACAGCTTCATCCGCGCTTCCTTCTCCGCCTCCTGGCCCATGGACACCCACGTGTCGGTCGCGACGACGTCGGCGCCCAGGAGCGCTTCGGCGGGGTCAACCGTCACCAGCACCGAGCCGCCGGTCTCCGCGGCACGGTCCTCGGCGGCGGCGATGATCTCCGGCGACGGCAGGTAGCCCTCCGGTCCGGCGATACGGACGTTCATGCCCGCCGTCACGCCGGCCAGCAGGTAGGAGTTGGCCATGTTGTTGGCCGAGTCGCCCAGGTAGGCCATGGTCAGGCCCTGGAGCGAGCCTTTGTGTTCCTTGACGGTCAGCAGATCGGCTAGGAGCTGGCATGGGTGGTAGTCATCGCACAGGGCGTTGATGACCGGAACGCGGGAGTTCTCGGCCATGGCGACGAGCCCGGCGTGCGCGCCGGTGCGCCACACAATGGTGGAGACCATGCGTTCGAGCACCTTGGCAGTGTCCTCGACCGATTCTTTGTGCCCGATCTGCGCCTCGCCGGGGTTGATGATGAGCGCGTTGCCGCCCATGTCCGCGATGCCGGTGGCGAAGGAGACCCTGGTCCGGGTGGAGGTCTTGTCGAAGATGACGGCCACCGTCCGGCGGCCGTTGCCGTCTGCGGCGAAGGGCTGCACGCTGTAGGGCGCGGCCTTCATCCTGACGGCGAGCTCGAGGACCTCGGCCTGCTCGGCCGGGCTGAGGTCCGTGTCCTTGAGGAAATGGCGGGTGGGCACTGAGGCGGTCACGGCGGCGGTCACTTGGCGTCCTTTGCAGCGTTGGTCTTGGCGGTCTCGAGCAATGCGGGCAGGGCGGCCAGGAAAAGGTCTGCCTGCTCGGTGGTCAGGATCAGCGGGGGCGCCAGCCGGATGGTGCGCGGGCCCGGGCTGTTGACGATGAACCCGGCGTCGAGGCCGGCGGCCACGACGCCCGGGGCGACGTCGGCGTCGAGGTCGAAGCCGATCAGCAGCCCCTCGCCGCGGACCTCTGTCACGCCGGCGATTCCGGCGAGGCCGGCGCGCAGATGCTCCCCCAGGTTCCGGACGTGGGCCAGGATGTCCTGGTTTTCCAGGACGTGCAGGGTGGCGAGGGCGGCGGCGGTGGCCACCGGGTTGCCGCCGAAGGTCGTCCCGTGCTGGCCGGCAGTCAGCAGAGCAGACGTTTCCGGGCCGAACGTGACGAGCGCGCCGACCGGGAAGCCGCCGCCCAGGCCCTTGGCGAGGGTCACGGCGTCGGGCACGATGCCGGCGTCCTCGCTGGCCAGCCACTTGCCGGTGCGGCCGATGCCGGTCTGGACCTCGTCGAGGATCAGCAGGGCGCCGGCCGCGCTCGTGGCCTCGCGGGCCGCCTTGAGGTAGCCGGCAGGCAGCGGCCGGACGCCGGCCTCTCCTTGGATCGGTTCGAGGAAGACGGCGGCAGTGGTCTCATCAATGGCGGCGCGGAGCGCCTCGATGTCACCGAACGGGACATGCACGACGCCGCCGGGCAGCGGCGCGAATGGCGCCCGGTAGGCCTCCTTGGAGGTCAGCGCGAGGGCGCCCATGGTGCGCCCGTGGAAGGCGCCTTCGAGCGCGATGATCTTGGTGCGCGGCTTCGCTGTTTTTTCCGCGACAGTATTCTCCGCGGCCGCGGACTGGCTGGCGCCACTGTTACGGCGCGCCAGCTTGAAGGCCGCCTCGACGGCTTCGGTGCCGGAGTTGGCGAAGAACACCTTGGAGCCGGCCGGGGCCTTGGACAGTTCCAGCAGCTTCTCGGCCAGGGCGATCTGGGTGGGGCTCGTGAAGAAGTTCGAGACATGGCCCAGGGTGGCCAGCTGGCTGGAGATCACCGAGGTCACGAACGGGTGGGCGTGGCCGAGGGCGTTCACCGCGATGCCGCCGAGCAGGTCCAGGTATTCCTTGCCGTCGGCGTCCCACACGAGGCAGCCGGCGCCGCGGACCAGGACCCGCTGCGGGGTGCCGAAGACGCCCAGCAGGGAGGAGGAGTAGCGGGACAGCCACTCGGCTCCGCTGCGGCTGGAAACGATTGTGGTTGCGGCGGTCTCCGCAGCGATGGGGGCCCCGCCCGTCCCCGGACTCACCCCCTCCTCGCCAGCTCGGACGGGGACCCCGGAGGCCGTGGGCCCACCGCGGTGCCCGACCACACCCGGCCCCCCATCGCTGCTGCGGCCTTCAGCGGAATGGCTCAGTTCAGTGCTGCTCACTATGCGTTCACTTCCTCGTCGGGGACGACCTGGGTGCCGATGCCGGCGGTCGTAAAGGTTTCCAGGAGCATCGAGTGCGGCAGGCGGCCGTCCACGATGTGGGCGCGCTCGACGCCGTCGTCAATGGCTTTCAGGCACGCCGCCATCTTCGGGATCATGCCGGACTCAAGGCGCGGCAGCATCTCGCGCAGCTCCGACGCCGTCAGCGACGAAATGAGCGATGACCTGTCCGGCCAGTTGGCGTAGAGGCCTTCGACATCGGTCAGGATGACCAGCTTGGAGGCACCCAGGGCCGACGCCACCGCGGCCGCCGCCGTGTCCGCGTTCACATTAAGTACCTGACCGGTGGTGGATCCGTCGTCGTGGATTTCCGGGGCGACGGTGGAGATCACTGGAATCCGGCCGGCCGCGAGGATGTCCACAATCCCTTCCGGGTTCACCCCGACCACCTCGCCCACCAGGCCCAGGTCCACCTCTTCGCCGTCCACCACGGTGCCGGTGCGGACGGCGCGGAGCAGGCCGCCGTCTTCGCCGGACATCCCGACGGCGTACGGGCCGTGGGAGTTGATTAGGCCCACGAGTTCGCGTCCCACCTGGCCGGTGAGGACCATCCGGACCACGTCCATGGCCTCGGGCGTGGTGACACGCAGCCCGCCCTTGAATTCGGATTCGATCCCGAGCCGGCTGAGCATGGCGTTGATCTGCGGGCCGCCGCCATGCACCACCACGGGGTGGATGCCGACGTGGTGCAGGAACACGACGTCCTCGGCGAAGGCGCGGCGGAGCTCGTCGTTGACCATGGCATTGCCGCCGTACTTGATCACCATGGTGCTGCCGGCAAAGCGCTGGATCCAGGGCAGCGCCTCGATCAGCGTAGCGGCTTTGTCCCGGGCGTCGGACTGGGAGGTGGTCTCGCGTGTCTGGGTGTTCATGCTGTTCGTCCTCTGTTCATCCCTACTGTTCATCCCTACTGTTCATCCGTCTGTTCATCCCTCCGGGGAGGTCAGCTGGAGTAGGCGCTGTTTTCGTGGACGTAGTCGTGGGTGAGGTCGTTGGTGAGGATCGTGGCCTCGGCTGCACCGGCCTGCAGGTCGATTTCGACCAGGACCTCGCGCGGTTCGAGGTCCACGAGGTTCCGGTCATCGCCGATGCTGCCGTTGCGGCAGATCTGCACACCGTTCATGGACACGTTCAGCTGGTCCGGTTCGAAGGCCGCGTCGGTGGTGCCGACGGCGGACAGCACGCGGCCCCAGTTGGGGTCCTTGCCGAAGATCGCGGTCTTGAACAGGTTGGAGCGGGCGACGGCGCGGCTGACGATTTCGGCGTCCCGCTCGCTCGCGGCGTTGAACGTCCGGATCGCGATGTCGTGGCTGGCGCCCTCGGCGTCGCCGATCAGTTTCCGGGCCAGCTCGGCGCAGACCTGGGTCAGGCCGGCGCCGAAGTCGGCGGCGGACGGCGCGGCACCGGAGGCGCCGGAGGCGAGCAGCACCACGGTGTCGTTGGTGGACATGCAGCCGTCCGAGTCCGCCCGGTCGAAGGTGAGCCGCGTGGCGTTGCGGAGTTCGGCGTCGAGCACGTCCGGCGGGACGTCGGCGTCCGTGGTGAGGACCACCAGCATGGTGGCCAGGCCCGGGGCCAGCATGCCGGCGCCCTTGGCCATGCCGCCGATGGTGAACTGCGTGCCGTCCGCGGCCGTGCCGGTGAAGACGGACTGCTTGGACACCGAATCCGTGGTCATGATCGCGGTGGCCGCTGCGGGGCCGCCGTCCGCGGCCAGGGCTGCGGTGGCGGAACCGATCCCGGCCAGGATTTTCTCCATGGGGAGCTGCTCGCCAATCAGTCCGGTGGAGCAGACCACGACGTCGGTGGCGGAGACGCCGAGGGCTTCGGCGGTCTTCTCCGCGGTGGTGTGCGTGTTCTGGAACCCCTGGGGCCCGGTGCAGGCGTTGGCCCCGCCGGAGTTGAGGATCACGGCATCCACGCGGCCGTCCTTGACCACTTCGCGGGACCAGTGCACGGGGGCCGCGGCGACGCGGTTGGACGTGAAGACCGCCGCGGCGGCCTTGGACGGGCCGTCGTTGACCACGAGGGCCACATCCGGCTTGCCGGAAGCCTTGAGCCCGGCCGTCACGCCGGCGGCGCGGAATCCCTGCGGTGCGGTGATGCTCACGGTGCGACTCCCGGGAGGTTGAGGCCGGCGGTTTCCGCCAGGCCGAGGGCTAGGTTCATGGACTGCACGGCCCCGCCGGCGGTCCCCTTGGTGAGGTTGTCGATGGCGCAGCACACGATCACGCGGCCGGTGTGCTCATCGAAGGCGAGCTGCATGACCGTGTGGTTAGATCCCTGGACCGATTTCGTGGAGGGCCACTGCCCCTCGGGGAGCAGGTGCACGAACGGTTCGTCGTCGTAGGCTTCGGCCCAGGCGGCACGCAGGTCTGCGGCAGTGACTCTGCGGCCTGGCTGCTGCCGCACCCTGGCGGTCGCCGTGGTGAGGATGCCGCGGCTCATCGGCGCCAGCGTGGGCGTGAAGGAGACGGTGACCGGGGCCCCCAGCGCTTTCGAGAGTCCCTGTTCGATCTCGGGGGTGTGCCGGTGTCCCCCGCCGACCCCGTAGGGGCTCATGGAGCCCATGACTTCGGCGCCGATCAGGTTGACCTTGGCGGCTTTGCCGGCCCCTGAGGTGCCGGAGGCGGAGACGATCACGACGTCGTCGCCCTCCAGCAGCTGGTTGCTGAAGCCGGGAGTGAGGGCCAGCAGGGCCGAGGTCGGGTAGCAGCCGGGGACGGCGATCCGGGTGGCGCCGCGGAGGGCATCGCGCTGGCCGGGCAGTTCCGGGAGGCCGTAGGGCCAGGTTCCGGCGTGGGCCGACCCGTAGAACTTCTCCCAGGCCGCCGGGTCCTCGAGGCGGTGGTCCGCGCCGGCGTCGATGACCAGGGTCCCGGCGGGCAGCTGCGCCGCGATCTCCGCGGATGCCCCGTGCGGAAGCGCCAGGAAAACGACGTCGTGCCCGGCCAGGTTATCCACGGTGGTGTCTTCGAGAATCCGGTCCGCGAGGCCATGGAGATGCGGCTGCAATTCCCCTAGTCTGGAACCGGCGTTGCTGTGGGCCGTGATGGCGCCGATGGTGACGTCGGGATGACCGGCGAGGAGCCGCAGGACCTCGCCGCCGGCATAGCCGCTAGCCCCGGAAACGGCAACAGAAATAGTCATAAGCACGACTATACAGCAAGAGTATGCATAGATGCCGATATTTATGCATCAAAGGGCGCGTGTCCAAAGCTCCCGAAGGGCGCCGCGGAAACCCGGGGCGTATGCTTGGTAAAGGGTGATCCAGACCGTGCAGCTGCGAATGTCAGCTGCAGCGTTGCCCGTAACCGTGACGAGGCAAGCGCCCTATGACCGCCACTTCCACCCTTCCCGCCGAAACGCCTGCGCGGCCGCCATCGCGGGTCCGGCAGCCCAACGCCGTGGTCCTGAGCTATTCGGAACTCCTCAAGAGCGTGAAGACGGCCGGCCTCCTCGAACGGCGCGTCGGGTTCTACATCACGGTGTTCGCCAGCCTGGTGCTCCTGATGGCCGCCACCTGGTTCGGGTTCGCGCTGATCGGTGACAGCTGGTTCCAGCTCCTGATCGCCGCCGCCCTGGGCATCATCTGCACGCAGTTGAGTTTCCTGGCCCACGAGGCCGGGCACCGGCAGATCTTCGCGTCCCGCCGCGCCAACGACTGGGCAGCACGCCTGCTCGCCACCTCCGTGGCCGGGATCAGCTACTCCTGGTGGGAGCAGAAGCACGGCGCGCACCACAACCACCCGAACGTCATCTCCAAGGACCCGGACATCGCGCCCGGCCCCATCGCCTTCCACCCCGAAGCCGTAGCCGACCGCCAGGGACGCCTCGCGTTCCTGACCCGCAAGCAGGGCTGGTTCTTCTTCCCGCTCCTGTTCCTGGTGGGCCTGGGACTGCAGATCGATTCCGTGAAATTCATCGTCCGCCGGGCCAAGGTCACGCACCGCTGGGTCGAAATCCCGATCCTCGCGGTCCGGCTCAGCCTCCTGCCGGTCCTCGCGTTCACCTTCCTGCCGCTGGGCATGGCGTTCGCCTTCATCGGCGTCCAACTGGCCGTGTTCGGCTTCTACATGGGCGCGTCCTTCGCGCCGAACCACAAGGGCATGCCGGTGCTGCCGGCGGACAGCCGGGTGGACTTCTTCAGCCGCCAGGTCCTGACGTCCCGGAACATCTCGGGCGGCCGCTTCATGGACATCCTGCTCGGCGGCCTCAACCGCCAAGCCGAACACCACCTCTTCCCGGACATGGCCCGCCCGCAGCTGCACCAGGCCGCCAAGATCGTCCGCGAGTACTGCGCCAAGCACCAGGTCCCGTACACGGAAACCACGCTGATGCAGTCGTACGCCATCATTGTCCGCTACCTCAACGACGTCGGACTCGCCGCCGGCCGCCACTTCGAATGCCCGATGGCAACGGTAACCCGCCGCTACTAAAGGACGGACCGCCGGCGGCCGCGCAGGACCTGCCGCCTCCTGGCAACGTCCGCCCAAACATCACGTGACGGCTGGTTACGGAAGGCCCCTTCATGGTTACCCCCGGTGTCCCTAGGATGGACCCAGGGACCGGGACAGAATTCCCCGCCCGGAAAAGGAGCCACATGATGCACGCAATCGTCGCCCGCCAGGCCGGCGGCCCCGAGGTCCTCGAACTCGACAAGACAGCCCGGCCCGTTCCCGGGCCCGGCCAGCTGCTGGTCAAGGTCGCGGCCGCGGGCGTGAACTTCATTGACACCTACAAGCGCAGCGGCGTCTACAAGGTCAGCTACCCCTTCACGCCCGGCTCCGAGGCCGCGGGCACCGTGGAGGAGGTCGGCGACGCCGTCACCGGGTTTGCTCCCGGTGACCGGGTGGCCACGGCCGAGGGCGCTGACTGCTACGCCGGCTACGCACTCGTCGATGAGGACAAGGCCCTCCCGGTTCCCGACGGCCTGGATGATTTCACCGCCGCGGCGCTGCCGCTGCAGGGCGTGACGGCCCACTACCTGATCAACTCCACCTTCAAGGTCGAGTCCGGCCACACCGTGCTGCTCCACGCCGGCGCCGGCGGTGTGGGGCTCCTGATGATCCAGTTGCTCAAGGCCAGGGGCGCCAACGTCATCACCACCGTTTCGACTGACGCGAAAGAGCAGCTGGCCCGCGAAGCCGGCGCCGACCACGTGCTGCGCTACGACGGTTTGGCCGACCGGGTCCGGGATCTGACCAACGGCACCGGCGCGGATGTGGTGTACGACGGCGTCGGAAAAGACACTTTCGACGCCTCCCTGGCGTCCCTGCGCATCCGGGGCATGCTGGTCCTCTTCGGCGCAGCGTCCGGCCCGGTCCCGCCGTTCGACCCGCAGCGGCTCAACGCCGGCGGCTCGCTGTACCTCACGCGGCCCACCATGGGCCACTACCTGCGCGACGCCCGGGAACGCCGCTGGCGCTCCGACGAAGTCTTTGCCGCCGCTGCCGACGGCAGCCTCAAGGTCAGGATCGGCGCACGCTATCCTCTCGGCGAGGCAGCCCTTGCCCACGAGGACCTTGAACAGCGCCGCACCACCGGCAAAGTCATCCTCGTCCCCTAAGCTGCACGGTCCCCCAAGCCGTACGGCAACACCATCCGTTCATCTCCTGCAGGGACAATGCGCCAGTGACCGAGCAACGACTGACCCCCAGTGAAGCCCCCGACGCCGGTGCGGTGCAGAGTCTTCCTGCTCCCCGTCCCACCGTCCACGAGCCCCAGCTGCCGGGCGCCCTCTCCGCCCCGCCGGAGCGCACGCTGATAGACATCGTCCGGGATACTGCCGCCCGGTACCCGGACGCTTCGGCGCTCGACGACGGCCACCGTTCGCTCAGTTACGCCCAGCTCATGGACGAGGTCCGGGCCACCGCCCGGAAACTGCACCTCGCCGGGCTGGGTGCCGGCGACAAGATGGGCGTCCGGATCCCGTCGGGCACCAACGAACTCTACGTCTCGATCCTGGCGGTGCTGCTGGTCGGTGCGGCCTATGTCCCCGTAGACGCCGACGATCCCGACGAACGGGCCAAACTGGTCTTCGGGGAGGCGAGGGTGGCGGGCATCCTCCGCGCCGGCGGGAAGATCGTCACGGACAGCAACCGCCCCCGCCCGTTCCCCGACGCGAGGCCGCCCGGTCCCGACGACGACGCGTGGGTCATTTTCACCTCCGGCTCCACCGGCACCCCCAAGGGCGTCGCGGTCCAGCACCGCTCGGCCGCCGCGTTCGTGGACGCCGAGGCCCGCATCTTCCTGCAGGCCGATCCGGTGGGCCCGCAGGACCGGGTGCTGGCCGGCCTGTCCGTTGCCTTCGATGCCTCCTGCGAGGAAATGTGGCTCGCGTGGCGCCACGGCGCCTGCCTGGTTCCGGCACCCCGGGCACTGGTGCGGACCGGCATGGACCTCGGCCCCTGGCTCATCAGCCACGGCATCACCGTGGTCTCCACCGTCCCCACACTGGCCGCTCTCTGGCCCGTGGAGTCGCTGGAAAGTGTCCGGCTGCTGATCTTCGGCGGGGAGGCGTGCCCGCCCGACCTTGCCGAACGGCTCGCCGTCGAAGGACGCGAAGTATGGAACACCTACGGGCCCACCGAGGCCACCGTGGTCGCGTGCGCCGCGCAGCTCGGCGCGCCCGGCCCCGTCCGGATCGGCCTGCCGCTGGACGGCTGGGACCTCGCCGTCGTCGACGCCGATTCGCTGCCCGTCGCCGAAGGCGCGGTGGGCGAACTGATCATCGGCGGCGTGGGGCTGGCCCGGTACCTTGACCCGGTCAAGGACGCGGAAAAGTATGCCCCCATGCCGTCCCTGGGCTGGCCGCGCGCCTACCGCTCCGGCGACCTCGTCAGGTACGAAGCAGAAGGCCTCATTTTCCAGGGCCGCGCCGATGAGCAGGTCAAGCTCGGCGGCCGCCGGATCGAGCTCGGCGAAATCGACGCCGCCCTGCAGTCCCTGCCGGATATCGCCGGCGCCGCCGCCGCCGTGCAGACCACCGCGGCCGGCAACCAGATCCTGGTCGGCTACCTTGCCGCCGTCGCCGGCCGGGACATCGACCTCGCAGCCGCCCGCGAACTGCTGGGCGAACGCCTGCCCGCGCCCCTCATTCCGTTGCTGACGCTCGTCGATTCGCTGCCGACCAAGACCAGCGGCAAAGTGGACCGCCACGCCCTGCCCTGGCCGCTCAGCGGAACCGGAGCGGCAGAGGCCGAAGGTGCCCCGCTGAACCTGCCGGAGGACGCGCAGTGGATCGTGGAGCAGTGGAGCGCCGTGCTGGGAAGCCCGGTCACCAGCCTCGATGCCGACTTCTTCGCCTACGGCGGCGGCTCGCTGGCCGCCGCGCAGCTCGTGTCCGCCCTCCGCGTCCGCTATCCCACCATCACGGTGGCCGATATCTACGCGACGCCCCGGGTGGGCGCCCTGGTGGACGAGGCCCGTCAGTCGCTGCCTGAGGGTGGTGCCGTCGCTGCCCAGGAGCGCACCGTCCGGCCCACCGCGCGGAAGTCGCAGGCCTTCCAGACGCTCCTGGGCGTTCCCTTGCACATCCTGGTCGGCATGCGCTGGCTGACCTACCTGATGGCAGCCAACAACCTGCTGGCCGCCGTCGCCGGATTCAGCGCCGCGCCAACGATCTCATGGTGGTGGGTGGGAGCTTCCTGGCTGGTCTTCGTCAGTCCCGCCGGGCGGATGCTGCTCTCCGTCGCCGCCGCCCGCATCCTGCTGCGCAACGTGGTGCCTGGCACCTATCCCCGGTCCGGGCGGGTGCACCTCCGGCTCTGGCTCGCGGAACAGATCCAGGACCTGGCCGGCGCCATAAGCCTCGCCAGCGCGCCCTGGGTGCCCTACTACGCGAAAGCGCTCGGGGCGAAGATCGGCGAGAACGTCCAGCTGCACTCGCTGCCGCCCGTCACCGGGATGCTGACCCTCGGCACAGGGTCCAATATCGAGCCCGAAGTCGATCTGTCCGGCTGGTGGATCGACGGCGACCGTGTCCACATCGGCGCCATCCGGATTGGCCCCGGCGCAAGCGTGGGGGCCCGCAGCACGCTGATGCCGGGAGCCACGGTGGGTGCCGGGGCGCAGGTGGAGCCGGGTTCCGCTGTGATCGGCAAGGTCAAGGCGGGACAGCTCGTGGCCGGGTCGCCGGCCGAGCGCCGTGGCAAGGCCCGGCACTCGTGGCCGGACTCCCCGGACGAGCACCGGCTGATGGGCCGGTTGTGGTTCGCCGGTTTCGCCGCCGCCTCCGCCATGCTGGCGCTCATCCCCTACGTCTCCGCCGCCGTCGCGGCCTTGGTGATCTTCGCGTTCATCCAGGGCAGCTCCTCACTGCCCGCGGCCCTGCCCGGCATAGCGCTCTCGATCCCGCTGGCGGCGCTGGCATGGTTCCTGACCAACCTGCTGCTGATCCTGGCCACGACGAGGCTCCTCAGCGTCGGCCTCGCTGAAGGCTACTACCGGGTCCGGAGCCGGATCGGGTGGCAGGTCTGGGCGACCGAGCGGGTACTGGATCTGGCCCGGGATCTGCTGTTCCCGATCTACGCCAGCCTCTTTACGCCGGTCTGGCTGCGGCTTCTCGGGGCGAAGGTCGGCCGCAACGTGGAGGCCTCGACAGTGCTGCTGATCCCGCGCATGACCACCGTGGGCGAGGGCGCGTTCCTGGCCGACGACACGATGGTGGCGTCCTACGAACTCGACGGCGGCTGGATGCACATAGCACCGGCCAAGATCGGCAAGCGGTCTTTCCTGGGCAACTCGGGCATGACGGCGGCCGGGCGCAGCGTGCCCAAGAACTCCCTCGTGGCGGTGTTGTCCGCGACGCCGGCCAAGGCGAAGTCCGGCACATCGTGGCTCGGCAGCCCGCCGGTGCGGCTGCGGCGCACCGCCATCGCCTCGGACGACACGCGGACCTACCAGCCGCCCCGGAGGCTGAAGGTCGCGCGGGCCCTGTGGGAGCTGTGCCGGTTCGTCCCGGTCATGCTGACGGTCGTCATCGCCGTCGGTGTCATGCTCGCGTTCGACGCGATGGCGGCCCTGTTCAACTACGGAGTCGCCGCTCTCCTGAGCGGAGTGGTGATCCTGCTCGCCGGGGCCACGGCCGCGGGCAGTGCCGTCGTGGCCAAGTGGCTGCTGGTGGGCCGCATCCGCCCCGGCGAGCACCCGCTGTGGAGTTCCTTCATTTGGCGCAACGAGGTAGTGGACACGTTCATTGAGATGGTCAGCGCCCCGTGGTTCGCGCGCGCCGCCACGGGGACACCGGCTCTGGTGTGGTGGCTGCGGGCACTCGGCGCGAAAATCGGTGCCGGGACCTGGTGCGAAAGCTACTGGCTGCCGGAGGCGGACCTCGTCACCCTTGGCAGGAATTCGACCGTCAACCGCGGGTGCGTGGTCCAGACCCATCTGTTCCATGACCGTGTCATGAGCATCGACACTGTTACGCTCGATGACGGAGCCACCATGGGCCCGCACGGCGTCATCCTGCCGCAGGCCAGGATCGGCAGCGGCGGCACGGTGGGGCCGGCATCCCTCGTCATGCGGGGCGAAACCGTCCCTGCCGGGACGTACTGGATGGGCAATCCGGTCAGCCCCTGGGACGGGCCGGCACCGCCCGCAGGGCCCCGTTAGGCCCGGCGCCTGCGCACGTCAACCAGCACCACAACCGAAGGTCCGTCCATTGAGCACCAGCGCACCAAGCAGCAGCGGCGCCGCCGCCCGCGGGGACATCAGCGGGGAAATCAGCCGCGAAATCAGCCGGGCCACGAGCCCGGAAGCCGGCGCCCCGGACCCCTATATGCCCGGCCACGGGACCAATGCCTACCGCGTCACCCGGTATGAACTCGATCTGGACTACCGGGTCAGCAGCAACCGCCTTGCCGGGCACGCCGTCCTGCACGCCATCACGCAGCTCCCGACGTCGGCGATCGTCCTGGACCTGGCCGGCTTGCGGGCCACGAAGATCCAGCTCAACGGGCGCAGGGTACGCCGGTTCACGCAGCGGGCCGAGCAGCTCGTTGTCTACCCCGACAACCCGCTGCTCGCCACCGAGGCCTTCACGCTGGACATCCGCTATGAGGGCTACCCCGCGCCGCGCCGCGGTGTGTGGGGCGAAGTTGGCTGGGAAGAGCTCTCCGATGGGGTGCTGGTCGCCGGGCAGCCCAACGGGGCAGCCTCCTGGTTTCCGTGCAATGACCACCCGCGGGACAAAGCGACTTACCTCATCACCGTGACCACCGACGCGAACTACCGGGCCGTGTGCAACGGGGTGCTGCTCTCCCGCACCAGCAGGGCCAGCCGCGAGACCTGGGTCTTTGAGCAGGCCGAACCCATGGCCACCTACCTGGCCACGGTCCAGATCGGCCGCTACCAGCTCCTGACGCTCAATGCCGACCGGCCCTCAGGGCACGTTCCGCAGTATGTGGCCGTGCCGGCGTCGCTGCAGGCGGGCGCCCGGGCCGCCCTGGCCCGCCAGCCCGACATGATGCGGACCTTCACTAATTGCTTTGGGCCGTACCCGTTCCCGGAGTACACGGTGGTGGTCACCGACGACGTCCTGGAAATCCCGCTGGAAGCGCAGACACTGTCCATCCTGGGGCCCAACCATCTGCGGCAGGACTGGGAATCACAGCGGATGATCGCCCACGAACTCGCCCACCAGTGGTTCGGGAACTCCCTGACCACTGCGACCTGGAAGGACATCTGGCTGCACGAGGGCTTTGCCTGCTACGCGGAATGGATCTGGTCTGAAGAGGCCGGCATCATGTCGGCGGCGGCCCGCGCGCGCGCCGCCTGGCGCAAGCTCGCCGCTGCCCCGCAGGACCTGATGGTGGGCGACCCCGGCCCCGAACTGATGTTTGACGACCGGGTCTACAAACGCGGCGCCCTGGCCCTGCACGCCCTGCGGGTACGCTGCGGCGACCTGGCGTTCTTCGCCCTGCTGCACGACTGGACGGACCGCTTCCGGCACGGCACCGTGACCACCGCCGACTTCATCGTCGCGGCCGCTCACACGACGGGCCTGGACGCAGAGGCCCTGTTGCACCCCTGGCTGTTCGCCGACGCCCTGCCGCCGCTCCCGCAGGCAACGCCGCCCAAGATCTGATCAGGGGCCGGAGCCCTGACTAGGGAAGGACCGCCAGGGCGACGGCTGCCACGAGGTCAGCGGGCAGGCCCGTCTCTGCCGGCGGCAGGTCCCGGAGCCCTGCGCGGCCGTTCACTGTCGGCGCCAGCACGTCCAGGGTGTCCGGGGCCGTCTGCAGCCCGGTGCCCAGCATTTTGAGCCAGGCCTCCTTGCGCGCCCACAGGCGCGCCCTGCCCTGCAGCAGCGCGATGCCGGCCAGCCCGGCGAGGTGCCGTTGTTCCGCCGGCGTCAACACGACGTCGTCGAACCCGTCGAAGTCCGCCCGGGCCGGATCCTCGACGTCGATGCCCAGGTGCTCGCCCGGGTCCGGGTCCACGACCCCGGCCAGAAGCGTCCAGCCGGCCGCACGGGACAGGCTCAGCAGCAGCGGCGCCGCCTGGCCCCGGAGCAGGTAGCCCGGCCGGCCGTGTGAGATGTCCGCGCCGGTGCCGCACCGTGGGCAGCTGTACCAGGCGGTGAGGTCCGACGCCGGAACGCCGAGCAGGCCGGCGGCGAACCGGCGCTGCGCGAGCCGCCCGTGCAGGAAGTCCTCCCGGGTCCGCGGGGTCATGGCCCTGGCCCGGACGAGTTCGGCCCCGTCCAGCAGGGAGCGGGAGTCGCGTTCCAGCTCCGGTTCCGGGTAAAGGGCTGGTGCCGCGTCCACGGTCGCCCCCAGGTCCCTGGGAACCCCGGGGTCGCCGGGAACGCGAAAGGGCGGGCAGGCACGCACAACAAGGTGTGATGCCATGACCCGCCCCTTTCAGAAACGTCTGCGCTGTGACCAGCGCAGTCCTCAGCGCTGCACCGCTCCGAATCGTTCGTGGGCGGCGGCCACGGCACCTTCACGGGCCTCCGAGGCCTCGTCCGCCGTCAGGGTGCGGTCGTCGGCGCGGAAGCGCAGGCTGAACGCCAGCGACTTCTTGCCTTCCTCGATGCCCTTGCCCGCGTAGACGTCGAACAACGCGACGTCCTCGAGCAGTTCGCCGGCGCCTTCACGCAGCGCAGCCAGCACCTCCCCGGCCGGGACGTCCTGCGCCACCACCAAGGCCACGTCCTGCGTGGCCACCGGGTACGTCGAGATGTGCCGGGCCACGATCACGTCGGCGGCTGCCTCGAAGAGGGCGTCGGCGTTCAGTTCCAGTGCCACGGACCGGGCCGGCATGTCGTGCGCCGCCAGCAGCTTCGGGTGCAGCTCGCCGGCGTAGCCCACCACTTCGCCGGTGCGCAGTTCAAGCTGCGCCGCCCGGCCCGGGTGGAAGGCCTGATGCCGGCCCTGCGTGACCAGGAGCTCGACGCCGAGCACGTCGCCGGCGATCCGGGCGATGTCCACCGCGTCCGCCCAGTCCCAGGCCCGCGGGGCGTGGCCCGGGGCAGCGGGAGAGTCGTGCCCCGTGAGCACGGCGGCGAGGTGCAGCGGCTGGTCCGGGACGCCGTCGTACAGGGCATCGAGCACGTCGTCGCCGGGCTTGACGCCGAGCGGCGGAATCGCGGAGGTGCCAAGCTTCTCGCCCGGCAGGAACACGAGCCCGGCCTCGAAAAGGGCGAGGTCGCGGAAGCCGCGGGAGTGGTTGCGCTTGGCAACCTCGATCAGGCCCGGCAGGACGGAGGTCCGCAGGAAGCCGTGCTCCTCGCTGATCGGGTTGGCCAGCTTGAGGGCCTTGCGCTCCGCACCTTCGGCGGGGACGCCAAAGGTGTCATTGGCGGCCTTCGAGACGAACGGATACGCCAGCACCTCGGTGAGTCCGGCGTCGGCGAGGGCCTGGATCAGGCGGCGGCGCTGCTGCTGGACGCGGGTCAGGCCACGGCCCGGGGGCGCCACAGGCAGGGTCGCCGGGATCTTGTCGTAGCCGACCAGCCGGGCGATTTCCTCGGTGAGGTCGTCCTTGGTCTCGAGGTCCTGGCGCCAGCTCGGGGCGGTCACCGTGTAGCCGTTGCCGGTCTTGGCAACGACGGCGCCGAGGTCCTCGAGCGAGGTCAGGATCTGTTCCTCGGTGAAGTCGATCCCGATCCGGGCTGCCGCGTACTCTGCCGGCAGTTCGATGGTGACGGCGTCCGGCGCGGTCCCGACGTCGGTCCCGGCCTCGTCGGCCGTTCCGCCGGCGAGTTCGACCAGCAGGTCCACCACACGCTGGGCGGCCACGTCGGCCACCTGCCAGTCCACGCCGCGTTCGAAGCGCTTGGACGCCTCGGAGGGCAGCTTGTGCCTGCGGCGGGCACGGGCGATCGAAACCTCGTCGAAGTGCGCGGCCTCAACCAGGACGTTCGTGGTGGTGTCCGAGACTTCGGTGTGGGCACCGCCCATGACACCGGCGATTCCGATGGGCCCGGATTCGTCCGTGATCAGCAGATCCTCGACGTCGAGCGTGCGCTCCTTGTCGTCCAGGGTGGTGATCTTCTCCCCCGCCGTGGCCCGCCGGACCACGATGTCGCCGGCCAGCTTGTCCAGGTCATAGCAGTGGTTCGGCTGCCCGAGCTCGAGCATGACGTAGTTGGAGATGTCCACCGGCAGGGAGATGGACCGGATGCCGGCGAGCCGGAGACGGGAGGTCATCCACGGCGGGGTGGGCCGGGTGGCATCGACACCGCGCACGGTGCGGGCCACGAAACGGTCGCAGCCGGGCTTGCCGTAGATGGGGGCGTCGTCGTTGAGCTTGACGCCGTAGCCGCCGGAGAGCGACTGCGGAACCTGGACCTTGGAGACCGGGTCCGTGAACACGGTGCCGGTGGCGTGCGCGTATTCACGGGCCGCACCGCGGATGGAGAAGCAGTAGCTGCGGTCAGGGGTGACGTTGATTTCGGCGGCCTGGTCGTAGAGGCCGAGCAGTTCCATCGCGTCGGTGCCCAGTTCCGGGTCGAGGCCAATCCGGGACAGCACCAGGATGCCGTCGTGGTCCTCCCCGATGCCGAGTTCGCGGACGGAGGCGATCATGCCGGCAGAGAGGTGCCCGTAGGTCTTGCGCGCGGAGATCCGGAAGTCGCCCGGCAGCACGGCGCCCGGAAGGGTGACCACCACCTTGTCGCCTTCCACGAAGTTGTGGGCGCCGCAGATGATGCCCTGCACCCCGGAGGGATCGATGCCGGCGCCGGTCAGGGTCTGCTCACTGCCCTCGGGGACAACCCGGACCTGGCACCAGTTGATGGTCTTGCCGTTGGACTGGGGTTCCTTGACGATGCTGAGCACCTGGCCCACCACGATCGGACCCTGGACGGAGTCCGTGGGCCGGTGGACTGCTTCTTCTTCGAGCCCGACTTTGACGAGTTCGGCCATGACGTCTTCGGCCGTTGCTTCGGCCGGTACCTGCGCGAATTCGCGCAGCCAGGAAAGTGGGATACGCACTGTTAGATCTCCATCCCGAAGTGCTCGCTGAAACGTACGTCGCCTTCAATCATGTCGCGCATGTCGCCAACCTCGTTGCGGAACATGAGGGTGCGTTCGATGCCCATGCCGAAGGCAAAGCCTGAATAGATGTCCGGGTCGATCCCGGCCGCGCGCAGGACGTTGGCGTTGACCATGCCGCAGCCGCCCCACTCGATCCAGCTGGGGCCGCCCTTGGCGCCTGGGTGCCAGATGTCCAGCTCCGCAGAGGGCTCGGTGAACGGGAAGTAGTTGGGCCGCAGCCGGATCTGGGCTTCCGCGCCGAACATCTGGCGTGCGAAGTGCTCCAGGGTGCCGCGGAGGTCTGCCATGCTCAGGTTCTTGTCGATGGCCAGGCCCTCGAACTGGTGGAACACGGGGGTGTGCGTCGCGTCGAGCTCGTCCGTGCGGAACACCTTGCCCGGGCACAGCACATAGATGGGCAGCTCCCGTTCCAGCATGGAGCGGACCTGCACCGGCGAGGTGTGCGTGCGCATGAGCAGGTGGGCCTCGGGCGGCTCGACGAAGAACGTGTCCTGCATGTCGCGGGCGGGGTGGTCCGGCTTGAAGTTCAGGGCATCGAAGTTAAACCATTCGGACTCGACCTCGGGACCTTCGGCGATTTCCCAACCCATGCCGACAAAGATGTCCGCCACGCGGTCCTGCAGCGTGGACAGCGGGTGGCGTGCACCGGCCGTGCGCCGGCGCGGCGCTGCCGTGACATCCACGGTCTCTTCGACGAGGATCCGCGCATCGTTCTCGGCCTCGAGCGCGACCGTGCGGTCCGCGAGCGCCTTGTTGACCCGTCCCCTCGAGGCGCCCATGAGCTTGCCGGCGGCGGCCTTCTGGTCCTTGGGCAGCGCGCCGATCTCACGGTTGGCGAGGCTCAGGGCGGACTTCTCGCCCGTGTGGGCGAGGCGCACGGCCTTGAGTTCATCGAGGGTCGCGGCGGCGGCGATGGCGGCAACGGCCTGGTCTACGGCGGCGGTAATGGCGGCTTCATCCAGAGGATTCGGGACGGCTGCGTCCGGCAAAGTTTCAGTCATCTACTGTTCTTAGCTACGAGTCGGATCATGCCAACAGCGTGCGCCGGGCACAGGGCGCGGCGCAGGTTCTCGGCAAGGCTTGTGGTCACTGTCCCCAGTCTAGTAGACGGCCGTCGGCGGCACGGCACGGCCGCCCCGCACGTGACGCAGCGGTGCCGGCTGCGTCTGGGCACGCCCACGCCGGGATTCCAAGGGCACAGGCCATCCCGGCGGACCCTGACTGCCGGGCACACCCCCGGTTACCATGGCCTCATGACGCCCGGACAACGGCTTCGCCAGATCGCCAACCTGCTCAACGGCTCCACCCTGCTGGGCCTGCTGCTGGCAACCTTGGCGCGGACAACCGTCAGCTCCGGTCCGCGCGGATTGCTGATCGCGGGCCGCTACCGCTGGCGGTTGCCGTTTGCTGCGGCCTTCACCGTGGGCAACGTGATCCTCTTCCGCGCCGGACCGGAATCCGCCCGCGCCAATCCAGTGCTGCTGGGCCACGAAGAGCGCCACAGCACCCAATACGCCTGGTGCCTCGGGCTGCCCTTCCTTCCGCTGTACTTCATAGCCGCCGGCTGGTCCCTCTGGCGCACGGGCAACCCGGGCAGCGCCAACATCTTCGAGCGCCATGCCGGCCTGGAAGCGGGCGGCTACCCCCGGCCCGGCCTGCCCGGACCCATCCCACGCACGCACCGCAGAATGGGCACCGCCCCCGAACGTTACGAGGCCTGACATGACAGACAGCCCCCGAAGCATCTCCGTTGCAGGAACCGGCAGCGCCGAGGCGGTGCCGGACCTGCTGACCGTGTCGATCGGCGTTGAATGCCGCCGCGAGACCGTGGCAGAGGCCTACAGCGAGGCCGGAACGCGGTCGGCCGCCATCACGTCGGAGCTCCGGCAGCACGGCGTGGACAGCGCGGACTTGTCCACCTCCGGGCTGAACGTCCGGGCCGAGCTGAACTGGCAGGATGGCCGGGGCCAGACCGTGACCGGCTATCTGGCCTCCAGCACGCTCACCGTCAGGATCCGCGAGTTGTCCGCGTCCTCGCAGATCCTTGCCGCGGCGGTTGCTGCCGGCGGCGACGCCGTCCGGCTGAACGGGCTGACCCTCGGCTTCGCCGACCCCTCGGCCGTGGAAGCCCGGGCCCGGGAGGCCGCCTGGCAGGACGCCCGCACCACCGCCGAGCATTACGCCGCCCTCGCAGGAGCCGGGCTTGGCAGGGTCCTGTCCCTCACCCAGCACACCGGCTTCCAGGCGCCGATCCCCGTGGCGAAGATGCAGCGGGAAGCGGCGGTGGCCTCACTCACCGTCGAGGCCGGTGAGTCGGGCGTCACCGCCACCATCGGCGTCGTCTGGGAACTGCTGGAATGATTGTCCAGTAATTGTGGAAGCAGTTGTTTCGCGTCGCCGACGGCGGCCGCCACCGGCTCGGGCGGCGGATGACCGGTTTGGGCTAGTGGGTTGCGCCGGCAGGGAGCTTGAGATCCGCCGTCGTCGCCAGCGCAGTGCGCACGACGACGGCGAGCGCCGCCGCCATCTGGGCGGCCGGCAGCGAGGGGGCACTGCTTCCGGCCGGAAGCTGCGTGTCCTGGTAGGGGACGTGGACAAAGCCTCCCCTGGTGCCCGGACGTAGCCGCAGGGCGTGCATGAGCGTGTAGAAGACGTGGTTGCAGACATAGGTCCCGGCACTTTGGGACACTTCGGCCGGGATCTGCTCTGCGGTCAACGCCGCGAGCGCCGCCTTGACGGGCAGCGACGTGAAATAGGCTGCCGGTCCGCCCGGGACTACGGGTTCGTCCACGGGCTGATTGCCGGCATTGTCCGGAATCCGGGCGTCGTCACAATTGATGGCCACCCGTTCCAGCGAGATGCGCGCCCTCCCGCCGGCCTGGCCGGCGCACAGCACAAGCTCCGGCGTGAAACGCTCGAGGGCCTCCGCCAGCACCTGGGCCGACTCGCCGAAGACGCATGGCAATTCCACCGCCTGGACATCCAGCCCTTCGGATTGGAGCAGCCGTGCCGCCGAACGGGCCGCTGCCCACGACGGATTGGCCGTATCGCCGCCAAATGGCTCGAACCCGGTCAGGAGAATCATCGCCCCAGCCTAACAATCCGCCGCCCCACTGCCCGGCAAGGCGCCACCCCCGCGGCACCCTTAACCCGGCCCCGTCCACACTTGGCCGCCAGGGCAGGTGTCGCTCCGGCCTCACGCGTCTGTCCGCGTCGGCAGGGTGAGGATTTCGGCCCCGTCGTTGGTGATGGCGATCGTGTGCTCACTGTGTGCAGTCCGGACCGCCCCATGCTGCAACCGGCCGCCGCCTCGCCCGTCAGCATCCTTGACATTCAGTCGAACATATATTCGAATGTAGGCATGAGATGGGACGCACAAGCACTTGAGCGCGGCGATTCCCCGGCCGCCGCTTCGCCCACGGCTGCCCTGCTGCCCCTGGCCGGACTCGTGCGGACGGTTTCCACCCCGGAGTTTGCCGGGATCACCTTCCATGAGGTCACCGCCAAATCGGTGCTCAACAAGGTGGTCGCCGGTTCGCGGATGCCGTTCGACTGGACCGTCAACCCCTACCGCGGCTGCAGCCACGCCTGCGTCTACTGCTTCGCGCGCAAGAGCCACACCTATCTGGACTTCGACGCCGGACTGGACTTCGACAGCCAGGTGGTGGTCAAGATCAACGCCGCCGAGATCCTGCGCAAGGAGCTGGCCAAGCCCTCCTGGCGGCACGAGCACGTGGCCCTCGGCACCAACACGGACCCGTACCAGCGCGCCGAGGGCCGCTACCAGCTCATGCCCGGCATCATCGGTGCCCTCGCCGATTCCGGCACTCCCCTGTCCATCCTCACCAAGGGCACGCTCCTTGCCCGGGACATCCCGCTGCTGAAGCATGCCGCGGCCCAGGTGCCGGTGGGCGTGGGCATCTCGCTGGCCATGACCAACGAGCAGCTGTCGGAAGCCGTGGAACCGGGCACGCCTGGGCCACGGGCCCGGCTGAAGCTCATCTCCCGTCTGCGGGAAGCGGGCCTGCCCTGCGGCGTCATGGCCATGCCCATCCTGCCGTGGCTCTCCGACAGCGACGACGCCCTCGACTCCCTCTTCGGGGCCCTCGCGGCGGCCGGTGCCACAGGGGTCACGGCCGGTGCGCTGTACCTGAAGCCGGGCACCCGTGAATGGTTCATGCAGTGGATCGCCCGGGAACATCCGCACCTGGCGGGAAAGTACCGCCGGCTGTACGGCAGCGGGTCGTACGCATCCAAGGAATACCGCGCCTGGCTGGCAGGGCGGGTCCGGTATTTCAAGGACCTGCACGGCTTCTCCGGCTCGCAGGGCTTCAGCCACCGGGACCTGGACGGGGGCAGCGACCATGACAACGCCCGGGAGGAAGAAGCCCAGTACCCGGCCGGGAGCATCCCGGACACCGCGGGGCACGCAAACCCACGCCACTCCGGCGCTGCCCGCTCCGGCGCCAATTCTTCCGGCGCCATCCGTTCCGACGCGGCCCAGCCCACACTGTTTTGAAGCCAGCTCCACCTCAAGCACACAGAGCCATGTGCTCCCCTGCGCAGTCAGCCGGAGCGGAAAGTGCCCTGAGCCGCCGGGCGCAGGATGCCTAGAGCGCCTTGACTGCGCCGAGCACCCTGGCCAGCGAATCCTTGGCGTCCCCGAACAGGAGCGTGGTCTTGGGATCGTGCAGGAGCTCATTCTCGATGCCGGCAAACCCCGGGCGCATGGACCGCTTCAGGAACACGACCTGCTGGGCCTGCACCACTTCCAGGATCGGCATCCCGTAAATCGGCGAACCCGGCGAGGACTTGGCCGCCGGGTTGACGACGTCATTGGCCCCGACTACCAGGACGATGTCCGTGGTCGCGAATTCGGGATTGACTTCCGCGAGCTCCCGCAGTGACTCGTACGGCACGTTGGCCTCGGCCAGCAGCACGTTCATGTGGCCCGGCATGCGTCCCGCCACGGGATGGATGGCGAACACGACGTCCACGCCGCGCGCGCCCAGGGCCGTGGCAAGCTCCGCCACTGTGTGCTGGCCCTGGGCCACGGCGAGCCCATAACCGGGAACGATCACCACCCGCTGGGCGTAGCCGAGCTGGACGGCAATGTCCTCCGGGGACGAGGAACGCACTGGCCGGTCGCTCAGGGCGGTGGAACCCGCCGTCGAGCCGCCCTTGAACGCCCCGAACATGATTCCGCCGACTCCGCGCCCCATGGCCGAGGCCATGACCTTGGTCAGGATGGTGCCGCTCGCGCCCACGAGCGTCCCGGCGACCAGCAGCAGGACATTGCCCAGGACCACGCCCGACGCTGCCACCGCCAGCCCCGTGAACGCATTGAGCAGGGAGATCACGATCGGCACGTCCGCCCCGCCCACGGGCAGCACCAGGAGCAGCCCGGCGGCGAGGCCCAGGCCCAGCAATGCGAGCGACCAGCCCAGCGACCCGGTCAGGACCACCAGAGCTCCTGAGATGACCGCCCCCAACAGGACGGCCCCCATCACCCAGGGCATCCCGGGAAACAGCAGCGGACGGGTGCTGATGAGCTCCTGCAGCTTGCCCACGGTCACCGCGGAGCCGGCGAAGGACACCGCGCCCACCAGCATGGTGAAGACCACGGCCAGGCGGACCCATGGATCTTCCTGGTGGCCAAGTTCCAGTACGGCGACGAGCGCCGCGGCCCCGCCCCCGACGCCGTTGAAGAGCGCCACGAGTTGGGGCATCTGGGTCATCTGCACCCGTCGCGCCACGGGGAAGGCAATCGCGGATCCCACGGCGATGGCCGCGAGGATGAGCGGAACATTTTCCAGCCGCGCGGAGAGGAAGACGGTGACGACGGCGAGGAGCGCCCCGGCCGCGCCGATGGCGTTGCCGCGGCGGGCCGTTCGCGGCGAGCTGAGGCCCTTGAGCGCCAGGATGAAGCAGACGGCGGCCACAAGGTAGAGCAGGGCTGTCCATTCGGGGCTCAGGAGACTCATTTGGACTCCCCCGCCGCGTCGGCGGAGCTCCCCTCACCGGGGTGTCCTTCGCCCGCGGTTCCGCCAGCCTTGGCGGCGCCGCTTGGGGCGGGGATGCGTGTCCGTTTGTGGGCGCTGAACATCTCCAGCATCCGGTCCGTGACCACAAAGCCGCCCACCAGGTTGACGGTGGCCAGGACGACGGCCAGGAGCGCGACGCCGAGGACCCACGGGTCACTGGCCTGTCCGGCCACGATGATGGCGCCGACCAGGATGATGCCGTGGATGGCGTTGGCGCCGGACATGAGCGGTGTGTGCAGTTTGCTGGTGACCTTGGAGACGACTTCGAAGCCAACGAACACCGCGAGCACCACCACGGTCAGCAACACGACGGGGCCCATCACGCCTCCCTTTCCAATGCTTCCGCGGTGGGGGCGTGCCGCACCGTGCCGTCGTGGGTCAGGCACGTTCCGGCGACCACTTGGTCGTCGAAGTCCGGGGCCACCGAGCCGCAGTCGGTCATCAGCGCGAGGAAGTTGCTGACGTTCCGGGCGAAAAGCCGGGACGCGTCCGAGGGCATCGCGGATGCCGCGTCCTGCAAACCCACGAGCGTGACCGATCCGCCGTCGACCGGCACCTGCACGTCCTGGCCGGCGATCACGCCTTCGACGTTGCCTCCGGACTCCGCGGCGAGGTCGACGACGACGGATCCTGCCCGCATGCCGGCCACCATGGCGGTGGTCACCAGCAAGGGAGCGGCCCGGCCGGGGATGGCCGCCGTCGTGATCAGGACGTCCGCCGCCGCGACATGCGGGGCCAGGAGGCTGCGCTGGCGTTGCGCCCGGTCCTCACCGAGGGCACGGGCGTAGCCTCCGGTTCCGTCTGCCGCCGCATCGATGTCCAGGTTGATGAACGTGCCGCCCATCGAGGCGACTTCCTCGGCGGAGGCGGCCCGGATGTCGTTGGCCGAGACCCGGGCGCCGAGCCGCTTTGCCGTGCCGATCGCCTGCAGCCCGGCGACGCCGGCCCCAAGGACGAGCACCCTCGCCGGCGGGATGGTACCGGCGGCGGTCATGTAGAGCGGGAAGAACCGCGGGTAGCGGACGGCGGCTTCCAGCACGGCGCGGTAGCCCGTGACCAGGGACTGGGAGCTGAGCGCATCCATGGACTGCGCCCGGGAGATCCGCGGAAGCAGCTCCAGGGCGAACGAGGTGATCCCGGCAGCGGCGAGTGTCCGGACGGTCGGCAGCTCCGAGGACGGCGATGCCAGCCCGATGGTGACGGTGCCGGGCCGCAGCCGGGCCGCGGCCTCCGGGGTGAGCGCGCGGACATGCAGCAGGACGTCCAGGGCCTCCAACGGGAGCTCGGAGATGACCGTCGCGCCGGCCTCCTTGAAGGCGGCGTCGGCGAAGCCTGCTTCGGTGCCAGCACCGCTCTCGACCAGGAGATGGAGCCCGAGCGCCGTCAGCTGCCGGGCCGTCTCCGGTGTGGCCGCGACGCGGCGTTCTCCGGCTCGCTGCTCTCGTCCGACACCGACCTGCACGGGCCACTCCTCTCGGTTGGGATCAGAGTAGGCACATGCCTGACCGTTTGGCGAGAGGCGGGCTCCCGAAGCGCGGCGGCGAGTCCGGTCAGCGGCCCAGTCCCGCTTCCACTCCGCGCGACCCGGTGGCGTGCACAGCCGCCAGGAGGGCCTCGACGATGGGGAGGTCCGCCGGGATCCACGGCAGGTCCAGGACCCCTGCCGGATTGCGGAGGTCGAGCCAGCGCAATTCGTCATGGTCCTCCAGCGGCCGGGGTTCTCCCTGCACGAGCTCCGCGAACCAGACCCTCATCGCCGCCTTCGCGTTGAGCGGCCAGCCCGCGGCGGTTTCCGCGGGCAGCTCCGCCCCGAGCCGCACCAGCACGCCCAGTTCTTCCCGGAGCTCGCGGTGCAGGGCGTCCTCGGCGGCCTCGCCTGGTTCGACTTTTCCGCCCGGGAACTCCCACATTCCGGCAAACTGCGGCGGCGCTGTGCGCCGGGCCACAAGGAGCATGCCCGGGTCGGCCAGGGAGTCCACTACTGCGCCGCCTACGACGCCTATGAGTCCAGTCACGCCCTCAAGTCTAAGGCGGGCGCAGGGTCCGGCGCCCGGGGGCCGGGGCCGGGGCCGGCCCCGGTAGGGGACAATGGTGGAGGCGGCCGCCACGACACCTTCCGGAATATTCGGCGTCCCCTCCCGGTTCTTAAAAGCATATTTATCTGTCCGATCCATCCGGCCTCTCCCGGAAAATCTCTCCGAAAAGACGAATGACAACCACCACACACGCCCCGGCGCCGACCAAGTCCGGCACCCGTCACGTTGCCCTGGCAATCATTGCCCTCGCGATGGGCGGCTTTGGCATCGGCACCACGGAATTCACCATGATGGGCCTGCTCAAGGAGATCGAACAGGGCCTGAACATCAGCACGCCCGAGGCGGGTCACCTGATTTCGGCCTACGCCCTCGGCGTCGTGATTGGCGCGCCGGTGCTGGCCGCGGTCGGGGCCAAACTCCCGCGGAAGTATCTGGCCCTCGGGCTCATGCTCTTCTTCAGCATCGCCAACCTCAGTTCCTTCCTCGCCCCGGACTACGGCTCCATGCTGGTGTCCCGGTTCGCCGCGGGACTCCCCCACGGCGCCTTCTTCGGGGTTGCGGCCGTGATTGCCGCCTCCCTGGTGGCGCCGACCAAGCGGGGCTGGGCCATTTCGATGGTCATGGCCGGGCTGACGGTGTCCAACGTCATTGGCGTCCCCTTCGCCACCTGGCTGGGCCAGAGCTACGGGTGGCGGCTTCTGTTCCTGCTGGTGGGCCTGATCGGCATCATTACGCTGTTCATGCTGTGGAAGTTCGTCCCGTTCCAGAAACCGCACGCCGATGCCAGCTTCCGCAGGGAGCTCGGCGCGCTCAAGCGGCTGCAGGTGTGGCTTGCCATCCTGGTCGGCATCGTCGGCTTCGGCGGGTTCTTCGCGACCTACACCTACATTTCGCACACCATGACCTCCGTCGCCGGCCTCCCGGCGGCCTGGCTGCCGCTGGTCGTGGCCCTGTACGGCGTGGGCATGGTGGTGGGCAACATCGTTGGCGGCCGGATCGCCGACAAATCCGTCATGGGCACGATTTACTGGGTCCTGCCCGGCACGGCGGTGGCACTCGTGGTTTATGCCGTGGGCGTCCACTGGGCCTGGTCCGCGCTGGTCATGGTGTTCGTCGTTGGCGCCGCCGGGTCCATGCTCGTTCCCGCCCTGCAGACCAGGCTGCTCGATGCGTCCCCTGATGCACCGTCGCTGGCCTCCTCGCTGAACCATGCTGCGCTCAACGTCGCCAACGCCCTCGGTGCCTTCCTGGGCGGCCTGGTGATCGCCTGGGGCTGGGGCTACGTCGCCCCCGCGCTCGTGGGCGCCGTCCTGGCCGTGCTGGGTCTCGGGGTCGCCGCCTTCAGCGGCGCCGTGGAACGCCGGCGGCCGCTGGCCTCCTAGCCACCCCGCCACCCGCCAGAACACCGCGGCAGAACAGCCGCGGCCGCGGTACCCCGCCAACGGCAGAGGAAGAGGCCGAGGCAGCAGGGTGCAGATGCTCCAAAAAGAACAGCAGTCCTGTCCAGTGATGCACTGGGCAGGACTGCTGTTCTGTTGAGGGGCTGCCGTTCCATCTGGCGGCTGCCGTTCTCCCTATGGGCTTCCGTTCTCCCTGTGGGCTGGGCGGCTCAGGGGGCGCTGACGCGCTGCACATCCGGTTCCAGATAGATGACCCGGGCAATCGGGACGGCTTCCCGAACCCGGACCTCCGCGTCATCAATCGCCTTCGCAATGTCCTGGCCCGAGTCCGAGCGGCCGATGCTGATCTTGGCCGCCACCAGCAGCTCCTCGGGGCCAAGGTGCATGGTCTTGAGGTGAATGATGCTGGTGCCGCCGGCCTCGATCGCGCTGCGGATCTTGGCGACGTCATCGCGGGTGGCCGACTCGCCCAGCAGCAGGGACTTGGTTTCCATGGCCAGCACCACGGCGATCGCCACGAGCAGCAGACCGATCATCGCGGTGCCGAGGGCGTCCCAGATGCCGTTCCCGGTCAGGAGCGTCAGGCCCACGCCGAAGAGCGCGAACACCAGGCCCACGAGGGCGCCGAAGTCCTCGAGCAGGATCACCGGGAGTTCCGGCTGCTTGGCGTTGCGGATGAACTTAACCCAGCTCTGCTTCCCACGCAGGGGGTTGGATTCGATGATCGCTGTCCGGAACGAGAACGACTCGGCAATGATCGCGCCGATCAGGACGGCCAGCGGCACCCACCAGAAGTCACCTTCGATGGCGTGCGGGTGCTGGATTTTTCCCCAGGCCTCGTACAGTGCGAACAGGCCGCCGACGCTGAAAAGCACAATCGAAACGATGAAGGCGTAGATGTAACGCTCGCGGCCGTAGCCGAAGGGGTGCTCGGGGCTGGCTTCCCGCTTTGCGCGTTTGCCGCCGAGCAGGAGCAGCAGCTGGTTGCCGGAGTCTGCGAGGGAGTGAATCGCCTCGGCCAGCATGGACGAGGACAGCGTCAGAAAGTAGGCGACGAACTTCAAAACGGCGATGGTCAGGTTTGCGGCCAGCGCCGCGAGAATCGCCTTGGTACCGCCATTTGCAGCCACGTGAGCTTCTCCTTATGGGGTTCTTCCGGGGTGTATGCGAACACCGGAAGAACCCAGCGCCCACAAGGAATACCGTACCGGTTTCCGGGCCGGCGCCGAACCGCGGCGGGGACCAACGCTGCCACGTAACGATTGGGTAGTCCCCTGCTGACAAGCAATCCGCCCTATGTTAGCTTGAAGCCATATTCGGTATTCACAATTTGGATGCCGAAAAATATGTAGGAGGAGACATGGGCTTTCTTGGCTGGATCATTCTCGGACTCATAGTGGGTGCAATCGTCAAGGCACTCTTGCCCGGCAGGGTCGGTGGCGGCTGGGTTACCAGCCTCGTGCTCGGCGTCGTCGGCGCGATTGTTGGCGGCTGGATCGGGGACCTGCTGTTCGGCGGCGGCAAGATGGAATTCTGGAATCTCGGTTCCTGGCTCCTGGCCATCGTCGGTGGCCTCGCGGCCGCGTTCATCTACGGCGCCATCACAGGGCGCAACAAGACCACCACCTAATTCTTCAAGGCACTGGCCGCACACTTTGTGTGGGGGCGGCAGTGACACTACGACGGCGGGGCTCACCATTCGGTGGGCCCCGCCTTTCGTTTGGCCTGCGTTTTTCGGACAGGAATTCCTGCCGGACCCGCTGGTTTCCTGCTGAGCGGCTAGGGGGTTTGCTGGGAGCGGGCGCTGGCGTACAGGCAGACAGTGGCTGCGGTGCCGAGGTTCAGGCTTTCCGCTTCCCCGTACACCGGCACGGCCACCCGGTGGTCGGCCAGCGCGATCTCGTCCTCGGACAGGCCTTGGGCCTCGTTGCCGAAGAGCCAGGCGGTCGGCTGTTCCAACGCGTACACCGATTCGGCGGCGGATGCCCCCAGGCGGCGGGCCGCGTTCTCGTCCTGGAGACGGTCCAGGTCCAGTTGTCCCTTGCCGTCCGCGGCCAGCACGCCGACGCCACGCTCCCGGCAGCGGGCCACGACTTCCTCGACCTCCGCGCCGAGGACAACGGGCAGATGGAACAGGGAACCCGCCGTCGACCGCACGGCCTTGGGGTTGTAGATGTCCACGCTCGAGCCGGTCAGGATGACGGCGTCGGCGCCGGCGGCGTCGGCCGCCCGCAACACGGTGCCGGCGTTGCCGGGGTCCCGGACCTGGCACAGGACGGCAATCAGCCGCGGGCCGGTGTCGAGCACGTGCTCAAGGCTGACGTCCAGGAAGCCGCAGACGGCAATGATGCCCTGTGGGGTGACGGTGTCCGCCATCGCAGCGATCACTTCGTCGGTTGCGAGGTGCGCGTGGGTTCCCTCGGCCAGCTGCTCCAGCTCCGGGTGGCGGTCCAGGCAGGCCTCGGTGGCGTACACCTCATAGACGATGCCGGGCTCCCCCGCAGCGATCCTCTTCCGGTGCAGGACCAAAGCCTCACGGACCGCCTGCGGGCCTTCGGCCAGGAACTCGCGACGCTTTAAACGGGCCGGGCGCCCGGCAAGCTGTGCCACCTTCCTCATCCGATCAGCTCGGGGGTTGGAGAGTGGAAAGTCTTGCGGGCGCCCGGTTTCGTTCATATAAGAACCTTAGTGGCTATTCCAGCCGGCTCTTGAACGAGACAGTCTTTCAACTGCGGGAGGAACTACTTTGCAGCCTCGTCGGCGGCCTTCTTGGCAGCAGGCTTCTTCGCGGGAGCCTTCTTGGCAGCCTTGGGAGCCGGAGCAGCCTCAGCCTGGACGGCCGGAGCGGACGTGTCGGCAGGCAGCGAGTCCTTGGCGACCTTGACCAGCGCGGCGAAGGCGTTGGCGTCGGAAACGGCCAGCTCGGCCAGCATACGGCGGTCAACCTCAACCTCAGCGGCCTTCAGGCCCTGGATCAGGCGGTTGTAGGTCAGGCCGTTGGCGCGGGATGCAGCGTTGATGCGCTGGATCCAAAGACGGCGGAAGTCGCCCTTCTTCTTCTTACGGTCACCATAGCTGTACACAAACGAGTGCAGCAGCTGCTCTTTTGCCTTGCGGTACAGGCGTGAACGCTGTCCGCGGTAACCCTTTGCGCGTTCGAGGATAACCCGGCGCTTCTTGTGGGCGTTAACCGCCCTCTTCACACGTGCCACGTGCGTACTCCTTAGAAAATTTCTGATCCCAAGCGTCTACTGCCGGAACGGTCCGGCTGGCCTGAGAAGCCTTTTTGGTAGTTGACTGCTGCCAGGTGGCGAACAGTCAGAGAACTTGGAACTTAGATGCCGAGCATCTTCCGGATGACCTTGGCGTCGCCCTTGAAGACGATCTTGTCGCCGGCAAGGCGACGGGTCAGCCGGGAGGACTTGTGCTCGAGGTAGTGGCGGCGGTTGGCCTGCTGGCGGCGCAGCTTGCCGGTACCGGTCAGCTTGAAGCGCTTCTTAGCACCGCTGTGGGTCTTCATCTTCGGCATGGGAACCGATCTCCTTACGTATCCGCAGAAAAGTCTGCAGCTCTTTCGTGCAGCCACCCCTGCGGGCGGCGTGCTGGTTGCCTGCTGCCGGACATTGCTGTCCGGCAGCCGTGAACTAGTTGGTCTTCTTGGTGCCAGGCTTGGCGGCTGCCCGGGGGGCGGCCGGCCGTGCGGCGGGCTTCGGCGCTGCGGGCCTGGGTACCGGCTTCGGAGCAGCAACCGGCTTCGGTGCTGCTGCCGGAGCGGCTGCCTTTTCCTCGGGAGCCTTCGCTGCTGCCGGGGCCGGAGCGGCCTTCGGAGCCGCGGGAGCCTTGGCTGCTGCCGGCTTCTCGGCCGCCTTCGGAGCCGCCGGAGCCTTCGCTGCTGCCGGCTTCTCGGCTGCCTTCGGAGCCGCCGGAGCCTTCGCTGCTGCCGGCTCCTCGGCTGCCTTCGGTGCGGCTTCCGCCGGCACGTCCTGGGCGGGGGCCTCGTCGGCCTTGGTCTCTTCGACCGGAGCCGCTTCAACCTTGGCTTCTTCAACCTTGGTCTCTTCGACCTTGGCTTCTTCGACCTTGGTCTCTTCGACCTTGGCTTCTTCGACGGGTGCCTCCGGCGATACGACGTAGCCTTCCGGCAGGAGGTCCGACAGCGTCTGGGTCAGCGGGGCGTTGCCACCGGAGACATCGACGCGTCCCGAAGCCTTGGCTTCGTTCTCAGCCTTGGCTTCTGCGCGCTGCGTTGCGCGGCGGGCCTCCGCCTTGGCTTCGGCCTTGTTCTTCAGCGGGCCAACCACCATGACCATGTTGCGGCCATCGATGCGCGGGCTGGACTCCACCACACCAACTTCGGCGACGTCGTCGGCGAAGCGCTGGAGCAGGCGGATGCCCATCTCGGGGCGCTGCTGCTCGCGGCCGCGGAACTGGATCATGGCCTTGACCTTGTCGCCGGCACCGAGGAAGCGGAGCGCGTGTCCGCGCTTCGTTTCGTAGTCGTGGGTGTCGATCTTCAGGCGGAAACGGATTTCCTTCAGGACCGTGTTGGTCTGGTTCTTCCGGGCCTCGCGTGCCTTGACAGCGGCTTCGTACTTGTACTTGCCGAAGTCCATCAGCTTGCACACCGGAGGCTTCGCCTGCGGTGCAACTTCAACGAGATCAAGATCGGACTCGGCAGCCAAACGCAGGGCATCCTCAATACGGACAATTCCTACTTGTTCGCCTGCAGGGCCGACCAGCCGCACCTCGGGGACGCGGATACGCTCATTGATTCTTGGCTCGCTAATGTTAAAGCTCCTGTGTTCGTGAGGGGTATTCCACCGGCAAAAAGAGAAGGCCCCCAATTGCCGGAGCAATCGAAGGCCTCGAGATCGGAACTGCCGCCCTCAATGGGGCAACATGCACTTCCTGCGGACCGGAGTCCGAGGTAGTGCCCGACCAGGTACCCGGCAACCTTGACTCCTGGACAGGAGGGGCTTCCCGAAGGAAGTTTCGCGGCTGACGCGGGTGGGAGAGAACTCCGCTTGCAAACTAAAGCCAACTCTACAGAAAGACACCCGTTCAACGCACGTATGCGTCGCCGGGCGCCAACTTCAGTGACAAGCACTGCCAGTCAGAACACTGCATTCTATAAAAGCTTGAGAATAACGACATTTAGTCGGTCTGTGACAAGCTTACCAGCATGAGCACTTCAGATAGTAATTCCCACGTCTTCGAGCCCGCGGCAGCCCAAGCGGACGTCTCGCAGCAGATCCGCGACATCTCGGAAGTCCCCTCCATCGAGGTCATCACCACGGCCGCCGTGCACCTGATGAGCGCCGCCGCGGTAAAGCTCGGCCTCGCCGCCGAGGAAAATGCCCAGGACCTCAAGGACCTGGACGAGGCCCGCAAGCTGATCACCGCCCTCGCCGGTCTGGTGACCGCGGCGGCGCCCGAAATCGGCTCACAGCACGCTGGACCGTTGCGCGACGGACTCCGTTCGCTTCAGCTGGCCTTCCGCGAAGAATCGATCATCCCGGACGCTCCGGGCAAGGGCCCGGGCGAGAAGTACACCGGCCCCGTCAACTAAGCACCCGTCAGCCAGGACAACGCCGGCGTGCGGACCACCCAGGTCCGCCCGCCGGCGTCGTTATTTTCCGTCCGCAGGATTTGCCGTTCACAAAGCCAGGGCGCGTGCCCGGAGTGGCGCAATGGCGGCAGGCCCGCGTTCAGACGCGGGCCAGGCGGCTGCGCCGGACCTGTTGCAGGGCCAGTCCCACCAGGCAGAGGGCCACGCCCGCCAACCCCACTGAGACGAAGCCGGCCGACGGGCCGATGAGGTCAATGAACAGCCCGGCAAGAGGCGCGCCCAGGGCCACTCCGCCGGTGAGCGATGACCCGTACCAGCCCATCGCCTCGCCACGCCGGCTTTCATCCACCAGTTCGGCCACCTTTTCCGAGGCCGCGGACAACACCGGCGCGCACAGCAGACCCGGCAGCAACGCGAGCAGGCTGAGCGTCCAGACGTCGGTCGCGAAGGCCATCGGAACCGTCAGCGCTGACATCCCCAGCAACAGGAGGATCGGGGAAACGGCCCGGTGCATGGCACCGTAGAGGACGCCGCCCACCACCGAGGCCGCGCACCAGAAGAGGAACACGATGCCGATTTCGGCCTGGTGGCCGCCGGTCTGGAGCGCCGCGACGATGCCGACGTCGGTGCCGCTGAGGACCATGCCGGCACCGGCGCCGACGGCAAACACGGCGGCTACGGCGGCGGTGAACCAGCTGAAGTTGTGGATGACCCTGTGGCGCAGGCCGGATCCCCGCCGGCGGCGCTCCTCGGCGGCGGCCGCCAGGGGTGCCAGTTCGGCTGCTGCCTCCTGCAGGTGGGCCGGCGCGGCGGCGACCACTGCGGCTTCCGCGCACTCCAGCTCCTGCGCCTCAAGCCCGGCGTCCGGGGAAGCACTCCGGGTGGGCGGGTTGAACCACATGAGGAAGAGCCCGGAGACGGATGTGGCCACTCCCACGACTGTCAGGCCCAGGACGGACTGGCCGCTGGTGGCGACGACGGCTCCGACGGCCGGGCCGATCATGAAGACCAGCTCGGTGGCGATGGCGTCGAGCGCAAAGGCAGTCCGGCGCTGTTCCCCGGGGGCCAGAACGCCCAGCGACTGCCGCACCACGCTGAAGATGGGCAGGGTCAGCAGGCCCCCGATGAAGACCAGGGGCAACAGGGCCTCGTAGGACACGTGCGGCACGATCGACCAGATCACGGCCTCGGAGACCACAGACGGAATCAGCGCCTTTCGCAGCCCCACGGTGTCGACCCGGCGTCCGCGCCAGGGCGCGCCGACGGCGATACCGATCGTCATCACGGCGGCGGCCGCTCCGGCGGCGGCGTAGCCCTGGCCGAGGGTCAGGACGATGTGCAGGGTCAGCAGGACGCCGGCCGCCGAGTGCGGTATGCGGGCGATCATGCCGACCAACAGGAGGCGCCTGATGGGCCGGATCGCCAGCAGCTGACGGTAAAGCGCGAAATTCACGGACTATATCCTTCTGGTACTGCCCACGGCAGCACCGGGAGGTCCCCCGTTGGGCCGTCAGCTATGGTGCTGCGCGCTGCAGCTTGACCTCGATCGAATCAACCCGCTCGGCAAAGATTTCATTCCGGGCCCAGGCGTTATTGAGGCCGGCGACGATCGACTGCACGCCGGCGGCGTCGAGACCGTCTTCAAGGTAGAGGACCACACGGAGTTCCGGGCCGGCTCCCCCACCGGGGAGCCGCCTGCCATCGGCCGTGGCCGAGGCAACTCCACCCCCCGGATGAATTTCAACACGGCGGACCGCCGGAAAGCCAACCGCGCCTTCCCCGAGTGCACCCGCGAGATCGGGATCGGCGTATGACGGCGTCCATGGCTGCTGCTGGGCGAGGGCCCAGACTGCCGGCCGGCGGACCACGAACGTCACTTCCGAGCCGGGATCGAGCACGAGCAGCTCCGCGCCTTCCGCGACCGCTGACAAGGCAGCCCGGGCCGCGTACACGGCGACCGGCCTGGCCTCCGGGTGCCACGCCGTCAGTGACGCCGCCGAGGTGAACACCGGCATGGCCGTCCGCCCGTCCGGCGCCTTGAGCGTCACCAAGGCCATGTCGGCCTGCTTGTCCGAGTGCAGCGGATCCCCGTTGGGCCCGGCCGCGGCCTCGCCCTCTTCGGCGAGCTGGGCGAGAATTGGCACGAACACCCGGGCGGTGGCCAGCGCGGCCACCACGGTCGCCTCGTCGCCAGTGCCCGCGGCGAGGTCGGACAAAGCCGCCAGATAGCCGGCGTCGGCGGTGCCGTCGTCGTCGTCGAAATTATGGATCTTGGCGTCATTGCCGGACAGGCTGCGCCCAGCCCAGGGTTGGCCGGCGGAGTCCGTGGCCCCGCCGGCGCCGGCAAGGGCCGCCGCGATATGCCCGGGCAGATGCCGGATGGGACCGGCCCCGGTCCCTGCCTGCACTGTCTCGTGGGGGTTATTGGGGTCGTGGGTGTCGTGGGAGTGCGTCATGGGCGCCTTCGCCGCTAGCGGCGGCCGGCGACGTCGAGGGCCTCGGGCAGGGTGAAGTTGCCGTTGTAGAGGGCCTTGCCGACGATGGCGCCTTCGACGCCGAGCGGCACCAGGGAGCGCAGGACCTTGAGATCCTCGAGGCTGGAAATGCCGCCGGAGGCGACCACCGGCTTGCCCGTTTTCTCGACCATCTGGCGCAGGAGTTCGACGTTGGGGCCCTGGAGCGTGCCGTCCTTGGTCACATCGGTCACGACGTACCGGGCGCAGCCGGCGTCCTCGAGGCGGCCGAGCACGTCCCAGAGGTCCCCGCCTTCCTTGGTCCAGCCCCGGCCGGCGAGGGTGGTGCCGCGGACATCCAGGCCGACGGCAATCTTGTCGCCGAAGCGCTCGATCACCCGGGCCGTCCATTCCGGGTTTTCCAGTGCCGCCGTGCCCAGGTTGACGCGTGCGACGCCGAGGTCGAGGGCCTTCTCAAGGGATTCGTCGTCGCGAAGGCCGCCGGAGAGCTCCACCTTGATATCGAGCCGGCCGACGACCTCGCGCAGGAGCTCGGCGTTGGAGCCGCGCCCGAACGCGGCGTCCAGGTCGACCAGATGCACCCACTCAGCCCCCTGCTGCTGCCAGTTGAGGGCGGCCTCCAGCGGGGTGCCGTAGCTCGTCTCGCTGCCGGCTTCGCCCTGTACGAGCCGGACGGCCTGTCCGTTGACGACGTCGACGGCGGGCAGGAGCTCGAGTACGGGCAGCGGGGTTTCGGTGGTCATCGTGGAGTCCTCAGCTTGGGGATGGTGGTGGGGAGGGGCGGTCAGGACGCCGGCAGGGTCAGGAGGTAGGCGGCCAGCAGTGACATGCCGGCGAGGATGTAGAAAACGATCTGCACCCAGAGCGGACTTTTCTGCTGGCGGAAGGAGATCCCGCCGCCAACCAGCAGGCCGGCCACGCCCATGAGCACCAGGGACCACATCTAGGCGGTCCCTTCCGGGGCTGCGGTACGGTCCGGGGCTGCGGGGCGCAGGCTTTGGACCCAGTTGCGCAGCAGCCGGGCGCCGGCGTCGCCGGACTTCTCCGGGTGGAACTGGGTGGCACACAGCGGGCCGTTTTCCACGGCCGCGATGAACGGGGCACCGTGGTCGGACCAGGTCACCAGCGGCGCAGCCATCCGCGGCTGGATGACGTCGAAGTCCCACTTCTGGACACCGTAGGAGTGCACGAAGTAGAAGCGCTCGTCCTCAACCCCGGCGAAGAGCCTGGACCCTTCGGGGACGGCGACGGTGTTCCAGCCCATGTGGGGCACGACGTCGGCAGGCAACAGTTCCACCTTGCCGGGCCACTCCCCCATGCCCTCGGCTTCGGTGCCGTGTTCGACGCCGGCCTCGAACAGCACTTGGAGCCCGACGCAGATGGCCAGCACGGGGCGGCCTCCGGCGACACGGCGGCCGATCATGCGGATGGCGTCAACGGCCTTGAGTTCGCGCATGACGGTTTCGAAGGCGCCGACACCGGGGACGACGAGGCCGTCGGCATTGAGGACATCCTCAGGCTTGGAGCTGAGGATGACTTCGGCGCCGGCCCGCTCCAGCGCGCGGACGGCGGACCGGACATTCCCGGAGCCGTAGTCCAGCACCGTAACTGTGGGCTTTCCCTGCGGGGAGACCGGCTTGGCCGCGGCGGCGGGGTCGATGATGGCCCCGTCGCGGAGCACCGGGCCGGTCACAAAGCACCCTTTGTCGACGGGATGCCCTCGACGCGGGGATCCGGCTCGACGGCTGCGCGCAGGGCACGGGCAAAGGCCTTGAACTGGGCCTCGACGATGTGGTGGGGGTCACGCCCGGCAGTGACGTTCATGTGCAGGCAGATCCCGGCGTGAAGGGTGATCGCCTCGAAGACGTGGCGGGTCAGGGAGCCCGTAAAGTGGCCGCCGATCAGGTGGTATTCCTGGCCTGCCGGCTCGCCGGCGTGGACCAGGTAGGGACGGCCGGAGACGTCCACGACAGCTTGCGCGAGGGCCTCATCGAGGGGAACGGTCGCCTCGCCAAAGCGGCGGATCCCGGCTTTGTTGCCCAGGGCGGTCCGCAGAACCTCGCCGAAAGTGATGGCCACGTCCTCGACAGTGTGGTGGACATCGATGTGGGTGTCGCCGGTGGCCTTGACGGTCATGTCGATCAAGGAGTGCTTGCTGAGGGCCGTCAGCATGTGGTCGTAGAACGGGACCGACGTGCTGATGTCTGAAACGCCGGTGCCGTCCAGGTTGATCTCGACCAGGACCGAGGACTCGCTGGTGGTCCGTTCCATGCGTGCGGTCCGGCCCTCGGCGGCGGTGGATCCGGTGGTGCTCATGTAGATGTGTCCTTTGGAAGAAGGCAGGGTGTTGGGCAATCTGGCGGGGACGATTGGGCTCCCCACCAAGTCTAGGCCTGCGGCTTTGCGGAGCCGGCCAGGATGAGTTCAAGTGCCTCCAGGAAGGCTGTGGTTTCTGTCTCAGTGCCGGCGGTGACGCGCAGGTGCCCCGGAATACCGACGTCGCGGATGAGGACACCGGCGTCCAGCATGCGCTGCCAAACCTCATGGGGGTTCTCGAGGCCGCCGAAGAACACGTAGTTGGAATCAGACGCGGCCGGGGTCAAGCCCAACCGCGTCAGTTCCGACACGATCCGGTCGCGCTGGCGCTTGATGTCCTCGACGTCCGCCATGAGCGCCTCCCGGTGGCGCAGGGCAGCCAGGGCCGCAGCCTGGGTGATAGCGGAGAGGTGGTACGGGAGACGGACCAGGCGCAGGGCATCCGCGACCTCCGGGGCCGCGGCCATGTAGCCGAGCCGCGCACCCGCGAGGGCGAAGGCCTTGCTCATGGTGCGCGAGACGATGAGCCGCTCCCGGCCAGGCAGCAGGGTGAGGGCACTGGGCGTGCCGTCGTGGGCGAACTCGTGATAGGCCTCGTCGACGATCACGATGGTCTGGCTGGCCTCGCCGGCGTCATAGACTGCCTCGACCACATCAAGGCCCAGCCCCGTGCCGGTCGGGTTGTTCGGGGAACAGAGGAAGACAATGTTGGGCTGAAGCTCGCGGACTTGCTGTGCCGCTGATTCCGCACTGAGCCCATAGTCGGACGCGCGGGCCCCGACGACGTACTCCGTATCCGTGCCGGAGGCCAGCAGCGGGTACATCGAATACGTGGGAGGGAACCCGAGGGCCGTCCGGCCAGGGCCCCCGAAGGCCTGGAGGATTTGCTGAAGGACTTCGTTGGAACCATTCGCGGCCCAGATGTTCTCCGCGTCCAGCCCATGGCCAAGGTATTCGGCGAGGGCTTCGCGCAATTCGGTGAATTCGCGGTCCGGATAGCGGTTCAGCCCGGCAGCGGCGGCGCTCACGGCTTCGGTAATCGCGGCGCGGACATCGGCCGGGACCCCATGGGTGTTCTCGTTGACGTTGAGCAGGATGGGGACGTCCAGCTGCGGCGCGCCATACGGACGCAGGCCACGCAGATTGGTTCGGAGGGGCAGTCGGTTGAGGCGCTCAAGCTGGTCAGTCACGTGACCAGTTTAAGTGGTAGCGGGACGGGCGCTGAAACTGTGACGCCCGCGACGGCACCCGGGGGTGGCTACTTGGACGGAACAAACAGTTGCTGGCCCGGCATCACACGCGCGGCGTCCAGATTGTTCAACTGCACGATATCGGCCACAACATCGCGGGGATCGCGCTCCGGGGCCACCGACCCGGCAATGGCCCAGAGGGACTCCCCCGGTTGGACTGTGACGGATACGGTCGGCGTCACCGAGAGCTGGTCTGCGGAATCTGCCGCTTTCGCGGGAGCGTTGAGGAATCCGCTGAAGGACAGGATGAACGCCGCCAGCAGAATCAGGGGGACGCCGAAAAAGACGAAGCGTCCGCGCCGGGTGAGCCGAAGCGGCGGCTGCTTGGTCCGGCCGCCGGAAACCGCGGCGGCGGCTCCTTGCTGCGCCCGCGACGGCGCGGAGCCGCGGCGCCTGGCGTTGAGCGGGTACACGTTGCCGTGACTGGAAACGCCCTGGCCCATGCCGCTTTGGTCGAGGCCGCCGTGTCCGATGCTGCCGCGTCCGATGCTGCGGCTATCCGCTGCGCCACCCGGACCAACACCACGGTGGCGGGTCGTGACGCCCTGAATGTTAGTGCCGTCAAACGCGCTTGAAACTGACATGAACTGAGCCCTCCTGGACCATAAGTTGCCGCCCGGCGTACTCACGTACTCGCCGCCAACCGGCCGAACCTTCGAACATAGAACCGAATATTGCCTGCGAACCCAGATCGTCGGAATCGAACACATATTCGAATCTTACTTGTTCTGTTTTAGCACTTACTAACGAACGATGTCGAGACTCGCTAGAACAAATGTTTGAAAAAGGTCTGCGGCTGGCCTATTTTTGAGGGACAGGACAACCACTTTCGAACTCCCACTTTCGAACTACCAGTGGGAATTCATTCGTAGTTGATCAGCAGGGTCTGACATTTCAGGCCGGAAGTTCCCGGTGACAGCAGCCACGGCAGCCGGGCGGAACGGAAAGGCGTTGGCGAACATGGCAGCACAAGCCACCGGCGGCAGGGCCACCCCACGGAGCCCGCAGCCCGCCCGGGCCCCCAAGAGCCTCACCGTCCGGCAAAAGAAAATCCTGGAGACCATCCAGCGGTCCGTCACGGACAAGGGCTACCCGCCGTCCATGCGCGAAATCGGCGACACCGTCGGTCTCGCCAGCCTGTCGAGCGTGACCCACCAGCTCTCCCAACTGGAAAAGCTCGGCTACCTGCGGCGTGATCCGAAGCGGCCCCGGGCCATGGAAGTGCTCATGCCGCTGACCCTGGACGAGGGGGCCACGCCGATATCTGGTATCGAGAAGTCCAGCCCCTTGCGGGCCGTCGGCGGCCTGTCGGTAACCGAGCTCGCCAGCGCCACTGACACGGCAATGGTGCCGTTCGTCGGACGCATCGCCGCCGGCGGGCCGATCCTCGCGGACCAGGTGGTGGAGGACGTCATGCCGCTGCCCCGCCAACTCGTGGGCCATGGCGAACTCTTCATGCTCAAGGTGGCCGGCGACTCGATGATCGACGCCGCCATCTGCGACGGCGACTGGGTGGTTGTCCGCCGCCAGGGTGATGCCGTGAACGGCGATATCGTTGCCGCCTTGCTGGACGACGAAGCCACGGTCAAGACCTTCCGCCAGCGGGACGGCCACACGTGGCTGTTGCCGCAAAACACCCAGTACGAGCCCATTCTGGGCGACCACGCCGTAATCATGGGCAAGGTCGTATCGGTACTGCGCTCCCTCTAAACTGCGCTCCCCTTAGCCATCCGGGGCATGCTGCCAGTTCGGAGCGGCCACCCCGCGGCGGATTTCCGGCGCAGGGTGACGGCCCCGGTTTGGGACTTAAGCTTTCGCGGAGTCTTTCGCCAGGCGCTTCAGGGCTGCCATGGCAATCGATGAATCGGTGGTGGGCCAGAACGGCGGCAGCGCGGCGCGCAGGAAGCCGCCGTAACGCTCCGTGGAGAGCCGCGAATCCAGCACTGCCACCACGCCCTTATCCGAGGTCGAGCGGATCAGCCGTCCGGCGCCCTGCGCGAGGCGGATGGCGGCGTGCGTGGCCGAGACGGCCATGAAGCCATTGCCGCCGGACTGGGCCACGGCCCGCGAACGTGCCGTCATCAGCGGGTCGTCCGGCCGCGGGAAGGGAATCCGGTCGATGACCACCAGCCGGCAGGACACGCCAGGGACGTCGACGCCCTGCCAGAGGGACATGGTGCCGAACAAACACGTGTCAGGTTCGTCGGCAAACTGCCGCACGAGTGCCGTCATGGTCGACTCCCCCTGGCACAGGATGCTGAGGCCCAGCCGGGGCCGCATGGCCTCGGCTGCTTCCTCTGCGGCGCGCCGCGAGGAGAACAGGCACAGGGCGCCTCCGCCGGAGGCGCGGATCAGCTTCTCGAGTTCGTCCAGGGCCTCGGGGGACGTTCCGCGGCCGGGTTTGGGCAGGTGCCGGGCTACGTAGAGGATGCCCTGCTTCGGGTAGTCGAACGGGGAGCCGACGTCGACGCCGGTCCAGCTCGGGGCGCCGTTGCCAACCAGGCCCAGGCCGCCGGCGGCGGGTTCGAAGGCAGCGCCGATGGCCAGTGTGGCCGAGGTCAGGATGACGGTGTGGTCCGCGAACAGGCCCTCGCGCAACCGCCCCGCGACGCTCAGCGGGGCAACGTTGATCAACGCCGGCGCGCTCTCGTCCGGCTGGGAGTAGCCCTGCGCCGGGTCGAAGCTGCTGTTGCGGGAGAACCACACGACTTCGCGGTTTTCGCGCGCGGCCAGGAGGCGTTCACAGAGTTCCAGGATGACCATGAGGCGCGAGCGGGCCAGCTGCCGTCCGCCGTCCGCCGACACGGAGCTGTCCCCCTTGGAATCGGACAGGGCGGCGCGGCACGCGTCGCGCAGCTGGTCGATGCAGTCCAGCTGCTCGCTGTTCAGGCCATTGGGCATCAGCCCGCTGGGGACGCCGTCGATGGCGAGCTCCAGGTGGGCGGCGGCATTGTTCAGCGCATCCACGGTGATGCCCGTGTGCTTCCGGGCCCCGGACGCGGCGGCGTGCACCATCGCCACGGAGAGCTGGCCCGAGACCGCGCCCGTGACGCGGTCCTGAAGTTCGTGTGCTTCATCCACCACGACGACGTCGTACTCGGGCAGCACCGCCAGGCCTTCGAAGGCACTGACGGCGAGCATGGCGTGGTTGGTGACCACGACGTCGGCATCGGCGGCGTTCTGCCTTGCCAGTTCGCTGAAGCATTCGGCCGCTAGCGGGCATTTCTGCGCACCGAGGCACTCCATGGAGGTGACCGAGACCTGGCGCCAGGCCCGGTCCGTGACGCCCGGCATGAGCTCGTCGCGATCCCCCGTCGCGGTCTCCTCGGCCCATTCGCGCAGCCGGACAACTTCCTTGCCCAGCTGGGAGGACGGCCCGCCAAGTGCGGCGGCAAAGTGCGGCACGGACGTGTCCTCGCCCAGGGAAAACAGCTGTCCCTCGGAAGGTTCTTCGGACGGGAAGCCGCCCTCGAGTTTGTGCCGGCAGACGTAGTTGGACCGGCCCTTGACCAGGGCGACCTTGACGGGCCGCTCCAGGGCAGGGGTGATGGTCTTAAGCAGCCTGGGCAGGTCCCGGCCCACAATCTGCGTCTGCAGCGCCAGGGTGGCGGTGGAGACCAGGGTGGGTTTGTTGCTGGTCAGCGAATGCGCGATCAGCGGAATCAGGTAGGCCAGCGACTTGCCGGTGCCGGTGCCGGCCTGGACCAGCAGGTGGTCGCCGCTGTCTATCGCGCGCGCCACCTGCCGGGCCATTTCGTGCTGGCCATCGCGGCTCTGCCCGCCCATGCCGGACACGGCACGGTCGAGCAGCCTAACAACAAACTCCTCGCCGGCCGCGCCGGCAACCGAACCGGCGCCTGTGTCACTTTCGGCTGGCCCGGCGTCAGCTGGTTCGGCGTCAGCTGGTTCGGCGTCAGTTGGTTCGGCGTCAGCTGGTTCGGCGTCGGTCCTGGTCACCGCAGCCTCAGTCATTGCTGATGAAGGGATCCAGTTCGGCGGCGAGTCCTTCACGCACCATCACCACGGCACGGGTCCCGGTTTCCTCGTGGTCAAGGCTGAGGATCTCGGCGTCGCTCTCGTGGAGCTTGCTGATCAGATCCCCGCGGTTGTACGGGATGAGCAGTTCAAGCTTCACGCTGGGCCGCGGAATGCCGTCACTGATGGCCTTGAGCAGTTCCGGAATGCCTTCGCCGGTGCGGGCCGAGACCACCACGTGGCGCGGCTCGCGCTGCTTGAGCCGTTCGACCACGAACGGGTCAGCGGCGTCGGCCTTGTTCAGGACAATGATTTCCGGAACCTTGCGCGCGTCGACTTCGCTGAAGACCGTCCGGACAGCCGCGATCTGGCCTTCCGGATCCGGGTGCGAGACGTCCACGACATGCAGGATCAGGTCAGAGTCGGCGACCTCTTCCAGCGTGGAGCGGAATGCCTCCACGAGCTGGGTGGGCAGGGAACGGACAAAGCCCACGGTGTCGGCCAGGGTGTATCCCAGCCCGTCAGCGGTTTCGGCCTTGCGGACGGTGGGGTCCAGGGTGGCGAACAGGGCGTTTTCCACCAGCACCCCCGCGTCGGTCAGCCGGTTCAGCAGCGAGGACTTCCCGGCGTTGGTGTACCCGGCGATGGCGACAGAGGGCACGGCATTACGACGGCGGTTGGCGCGCTTCGTTTCCCGGGCAGGCTTCATGGCGGCGATTTCGCGCCGCAGCTTGGCCATCCGGGTGCGGATCCGGCGGCGGTCCAGTTCGATCTTGGTCTCACCGGGACCACGCGAGCCCATGCCGGCACCGGCGCCGCCCACCTGGCCACCGGCCTGGCGGGACATCGATTCACCCCAGCCGCGCAGGCGCGGGAGCAGGTATTCGAGCTGGGCGAGCTCCACCTGCGCCTTGCCTTCACGGCTCTTGGCGTGCTGGGCGAAGATGTCCAGGATCAGCGCTGTACGGTCAATGACCTTGACCTTGACGATGTCCTCCAGCCCGCGCCGCTGGGACGGGGCCAATTCGGCGTCGACGACGACGGTGTCGGCGCCGGTGGACATCACGATGGCTTTCAGCTCCTGTGCCTTGCCGGAGCCGAGGAAAGTCCCGGGATCGGGCTTGGCACGCCGCTGGACGAGCCCGTCGAGGACCTCGGAGCCGGCCGTCTCAGCGAGGGCGGCAAGTTCACGCAGGGAGTTCTCCGCGTCCGCGAGGGTGCCCTCGGTCCAGAGCCCGGCCAGGACGACGCGCTCAAGGCGCAACTGCCGGTATTCGACCTCGGTGACGTCTTCGAGCTCGGTGGACAGGCCGGCCTTGCGGCGCAGTGCGTGCCGTTCCTCAAGGTCCTGCTGGTCGCCGTCGAAGTTGGTGTACACCTCGTCCAGGCGGGAGATGGCCTGCGCCTTGCCGAGCACCGACGTCGGGCTGCTGGTGCCAGCACCGGCGGCGGTGCCATGGCCGGTGCCGCCGCCGCGGCCTGGGGCGGGGGTGTCCTTGGAAAGGATCCGGTCGATTACAGCTTGAATCTCTTCAGGGCTCATGTCCTGGGCTGCTGAATCGGGTCCGGTGTTGGGGTGGCTGGTCATGGTCTCCTTTAAAGGTTCGGCACTTTCAGAATAGTGCCGATTGTTGCTCTGTGGGGCGGTATTCGCGCTGGGCTGACGGCGGGGGGTCATGCGGGCCTCCTGGAATGCCTGCGGCAACGGCGCCGGGGCGGGGCTGGCTCTGTGCGGAGCGGTGGCTGGGGACGGTAGAGGCGGCTACGGCGCCTGGCTGCGGGGACACTGGCTGTGTGGGCGGTGCCGGTGCCGGTGCAAACACGTTGAGGTAGGTGCCTCCGCCACGCCGGGCCCGGGAGCGGGCCAGGGAGCACGGTGCTCGAAAAACTGTGCCAGCAAAACACGGTGCCTGGGAAATGGCTGGATTCCAAGTGGTGCGGGCGCCCGCGGGTGAGAAAACTCACCCCTGCAATGGCGCACTCAGCGGAAGGCGTTTACCTGCATCGCTACGGAGTCCCTCGGCGTCCCTGACAAGGACGGGACGGGACCCGTGCCGGCTACTTGGAGATCAAGATCATGTTTTGTAGCGTAGCAGACGCTGGCGCTCCCACCCGGTTTCCCATACGGGCTGGCCGCGAACTAATCTGGCCCATTATGGAGTCTGCACACTATTTCAGCGCCCAGCCGGCCGGGCCCTTTACCCGTAAGCCGCTCACTGTGGATCTTGTCGGTGAGACGCGCCGGCTGCAGACGTCCTCGGGGATCTTCAGCCCGGACGGGATCGACAAGGGAACGGCCGTGCTGCTGGCCGACGTCCCGGCGCCGTCGCCGCAGGGCAACCTGCTGGATATCGGCTGCGGCTGGGGACCGATCGCCCTGACCATGGCCCTGCGGGCACCGCACGCCCAGGTCTACGCGGTGGACGTGAACGAACGCTGCGTGACCCTGACCAATGAAAACGCCGGGCTGTTGGGGCTGCCCAACGTATCCGCCAGCACGCCGGACGCCGTGGACCCCGACCTGCGCTTTGACACCATCTGGTCCAACCCGCCGATCAGGATCGGCAAGGATGAGCTTCATGCCCTCCTGCGCCTGTGGATTCCCAGGCTGGCGCCGGGCGGATCGGCCTGGCTCGTGGTCCAGAAGAACCTCGGCTCGGACTCGCTGCAGCGCTGGCTCTCGGCGGAGCTCGACGCCAGCTTCAGCGTGACCCGGGAGAGCACGTCGAAGTCGTTCCGGATCCTTCGAATCAGGAAAGCGTCCCGCTAGCGACGATCACGGCCGGGCCGCTGAGTTCGACGTGTTCGTGCCCCTCCGGGCCCAGGAAGAATTTCACGCCGACGACGCCGCCGGGGACGTGGACGTTCCACGCGTCCGGTGCGCCCTGGCCGGCCCAGTGGCGAATCGCGACGGCGGCGGCGCAGGCGCCCGTGCCGCATGACTGGGTCTCCCCCACTCCGCGCTCGTGGACCCGCATGGTGATGGTGCCGGTGCCGTCGTGGACCAGTGGTTCGGAGGGCACAACGAATTCGACGTTGGTGCCGTGCGGCGGCGTCGGGTCCACCCGGGGGGCCGTGAACAGCTGCGTGGCCTCCAGTTCGGCTGTTTCGGCCAGGGCCACGACAGTGTGCGGGTTGCCCATGCTGACGGAGAGGGCGGGCCGTGCGACTTCGAGCCCGTCGGCGCTGACCAGCGAGTCCATGGCCCGCGCGGTCGCCTCGCCCGGGAAAATGAATTCCCAGGGGCCCATGTCCACGGCGTAGCCCGCAGCCGTCCGGACGATCGTCTTGGCACCGCCCCGGGTTCCAATGACGAGCGATTCGCCGGCCGGCAGGTCCACGAGGCCTTCGGCGATGAGGAAGTGCACAAAGACGCGGACTCCGTTTCCGCACATCTCAGAGAGCGAGCCGTCGCCGTTGCGGTAGTCCATGAACCACTCGGCATCGGGGTGCGCGGTCAGCAATTGCTGCCCCTCGGGCAGGAGCCGGGAAGGCACGGCCCGGATCAGGCCGTCGCCGCCGATGCCACGGTGCCGGTCACAGAGCGCCGCGACGTGCTCCGGGCTCAACTCGAGCGCGCCGTTGGGGTCTGCGATCAGGACAAAGTCGTTGCCCGTTCCGTGGCCTTTGGAAAACTTCAGGCCGCTCAGCGGGGCGGTATCGCCGGCAGTACGGTCAGCGGCTACGGCTTGGGATTCGTCCATGCTCCAAGGTTACCGTTCCGCCCCGACCGCTCCGCCACCGTGACCCAAGCGCTACGCCGGAGGCAGAACCGGCGTCGCCCGGCAGAGGCCGGCGGCCTCGGCCACGAGGTCAGGATCGTGCCAGCCCAGCCAGGTGACCCGGGGATCCGCACGGAACCAGGTCAGCTGGCGGCGCGCGAACTGCCGGGTGGCGATGATGGTTTCGTCCGCGGCCTGCTCCACGCTGGCGGCACCGTCGAGCACCCGGAGGAACTGGGCGTAGCCGAGGGCCCGCGGCGCGGTCCGGCCGCTGCGGAGCCCTGCTGCGTCCAGCCGGCGGACTTCGTCCAGGAGCCCGCGGTCCACCATCGCGTGGACCCGGTCGGCCAGGCGCTGCCGGAGCAGTTCCCGGTCCACCTCGAGCCCGATCTGGACGGCAGGCTGGAAGTATTGGCGGGCCGGCATGAAGGAGCTGAATGGCCGCCCGGTGAGCTCAAAGACTTCCAGGGCGCGGATGATCCTGCGCTCATCGCCGAGCCTGCCCGCGGAGACGGGGTCCACTGCCTCGAGCCGTTGCCGCAGGGGCGCGGGGCCCGCGGTAGCCAGTTCCGCCTCGAGCCGGCCGCGGATCTCCGGATCCGTGCCGGGGAATTCCAGGACGTCGAGGGCGGCGCGGACGTAGAGTCCGGAGCCGCCGGCCAGGATGGCGCGCTTACCCCGGCCGTGGATGTCGGCGATCAACGCCCGGGCCTGCTGCTGGAAGTCCGAGACGCTCGCTTCCTCGGTCACGTCCAGAATGTCCAGCAGGTGATGCGGCACACCTCGGCGCTCCGCCTCGGTGATCTTGGCGGTGCCGATATCCATGCCGCGGTAGAACTGCATCGAGTCGGCGTTGATGACTTCACCGTCGAGCTCAAGGGCGACGGAGACTGCCAGGTCTGATTTGCCGGATCCGGTCGGCCCGACGACGGCGATCACCGGCGGCGCGGCCGGCCGTGCCCCCTGCGCCGCCGCATTTTGGGCAGCGTCCTGCTGGGTTGTGTCCTCGACCGCCAAGGCCTGGGCTGTGTCCTCGACCGCCGTGGCGCGGGCTGCTGGGTTCTGGACTGCTTCGTTCCGGGGAGCGCCCCGCGGGCCGGGCACGGCGCTAACGGCCGCGGACCGGGAGGCTGGGCATGCCCAGCGACACGCCGGAGGTGCCCGACGCGCTGGTCTTGCCCGCCGGGCTGGTTTTGCCTGCTGGGCCTGCGCCGCAGGAATCTGCCTGCGACCGGTCCCAGGCATCGCCGGCACGGGACCGGCGCAGGCTGTAGTCCTCGGCCGAGGCGGGGTCGGAGACGAGGTGGAACGCCGCCGCCTCTGTGATGGTGACAGTCACCAGATCGCCGGGCCGGGGCACTTCGGCTCCGGCGGGCACGGAGAAGTGCACCAGCCGCTGGTCCTGGGACCGGCCGGAGAGGCGGTGGGTTTCCCCAGCCTTACGGCCCGACTGGGCCGTCACCATGACCTCGACGCGGCGGCCAAGCTGCCGGGCGTTTTCCTCGGCGGCAATCCGGTCCTGCAGGGCCGTGAGGCGTTCGAAGCGTTCCTGGACCACGGCCTTGGGCAGCTGGTCCGGCAGGTCCGCGGCGGGCGTGCCCGGCCGCTTGGAGTACTGGAAGGTGAAGGCGGTGGCGAACCGGGACTTCGCCACGACGTCGAGCGTGGCCTGGAAGTCCTCCTCGGTCTCGCCGGGGAACCCGACGATGATGTCGGTGGAGATGGCGGCGTGCGGGATCTTCTCGCGGACCTTGTCCAGGATGCCGAGGAACTTGGTCGAGCGGTAGGACCGCTTCATGTCCTTGAGGACCTTGTCCGAGCCGGACTGCAGGGGCATGTGCAGCTGCGGCATGACGTTGGGCGTCTCGGCCATGGCGTCGATGACGTCGTCGGTAAAGGCGGCCGGGTGCGGGCTGGTGAACCGGACCCGCTCCAGGCCCGGGATGTCGCCGCACGCGCGCAGGAGCTTGGAGAAGGCCTGCCGGTCGCCGAATTCGACGCCGTAGGAGTTCACGTTCTGGCCCAGCAGGGTTACCTCGATGGCACCGTCGTCCACGAGCGCCTGGATTTCGGCCAGGATCTCGCCGGGGCGGCGGTCCTTTTCCTTGCCCCGCAGGGCCGGGACGATGCAGAAGGTGCAGGTGTTGTTGCAGCCCACCGAGATCGATACCCAGCCCGAGTAGACGGAGTCCCGCTTGGTGGGGAGGGTGGACGGAAAGACGTCCAGCGATTCGAGGATCTCCAGCTGGGCCTCATTGTTGTGGCGGGCCCGGTCCAGCAGCGCCGGCAGGGCACCGACATTGTGGGTGCCGAACACGGCATCCACCCACGGGGCCTTCTTGAGGATGGTCTCGCGGTCTTTTTGCGCGAGACAGCCGCCGACGGCGATCTGCATGCCCGGGTTGGCTGCCTTGACCGGGGCGAGGATGCCGAGGTTGCCGTACAGCTTGTTGTCGGCGTTTTCCCGGACCGCGCAGGTGTTGAAGACCACGACGTCGGCCAGCTCGCCGGAGGAGGGGACGTAGCCTGCGGCTTCCAGCATGCCGGCCATCCGCTCGGAATCGTGCACGTTCATCTGGCAGCCGAAAGTGCGCACCTGGTAGGTGCGGGGCTGGGCCGGGGCGGGACTTTCCGGTGCGGAAACGGGGTCCGCACCGAATGTCTGGGGCCCTGCCGGCTGCACCGCCGGTGGCGCTGTCGGAGAAGTCGTGCCGGCCGTTGGGGAGGGAATGGTAAAACTCACCTGTTAAGGGTAACGGGTAAGGGTAGTGGGCAGCGGCTGGGCCAGCGCAGACCCCGGCCCGGCGGTCCTAATCCCCGTCCCCCGCTTGGCCGGCGGCGGCATCGAGCACCTCACCCACCACCCGGAAGGCGAGCGACGGCTGGTATCCCTTGCGGGCCAGCATTGACGCGAGGCGGCGCGTAACTTTGTCGCGTTCGGCCCGGTCTTCGCCGCCGGTGAATCCCCGCAGCTTGCGCTCCACGAGCTCCCGGGCGGCCGTTTCCTCGTCGGCGTCGCTGAGCTGGTCCAGTGCACCGGCAGCGATCTCCGGGTCGATGCCCTTGTCCGCAAGTTCGCGCCGCAAGGCCCCTTTGGCGAGCTTGCGCGTCTGGGACCTGCTGCGGACCCACATGTCGGCGAACTCGGCGTCGTCAACCAGCCGCACTTCCTCGAAGCGGTCCAGCACGGCCTCCGCGACGTCCTCAGGGACGTTGCGCTCGGCCAGCTTGCGCGAGAGCTGCAGCCGGCTCTTGGGCGAATTCGTCAGCTGCCGCAGCACGATGGCACGCGCCACCGCCGCGGGGTCCGCGTCCCGGTCCTGCCCGGCCGGCGAATCCGCGCCATCGGTGCGGTCCGCCGGCTGATCCGGGCCGGCAAAGCCGGGGGCAGGATTCCGTGATGGAAATCCTGCCCCTTTGCGCCGCCGGCTGTTAGAAGCCGTCAACGGCCTTCAGCTTCGGAGATTCTTCGGTCTCAGCCGGGGCCTTGACGCCAACGCCGAGCTTTTCCTTGATCAGGCGCTCGAGTTCGGCCGCCAGCTCCGGGTTGTCGCGCAGGAAGCGGCGGGAGTTCTCCATGCCCTGGCCCAGCTGGTCGCCATCGTAGGTGAACCAGGAGCCCGACTTCTTGATCAGGCCGTGCTCGACACCCATGTCGATGATGCCGCCCTCACGGGAAATGCCCTGGCCGTAGATGATGTCGAACTCGGCGATCTTGAAGGGCGGGGCCATCTTGTTCTTGACGATTTTGGCCTTGGTGCGGTTGCCGACGGAATCGGCGCCCTCTTTCAGGGTCTGGATGCGGCGGACGTCGATGCGGATGGAGGCATAGAACTTCAGCGCCTTACCACCGGTGGTGGTTTCCGGGGAGCCGAAGAAGACACCGATCTTTTCACGCAGCTGGTTGATGAAGATGGCCGTGGTCTTCGTCTGGCTCAGGCGGCCGGTGATCTTGCGCAGGGCCTGGCTCATCAGGCGGGCCTGCAGGCCCACGTGGCTGTCGCCCATGTCGCCTTCGATTTCCGCGCGGGGAACGAGGGCGGCCACGGAGTCGATGACTATGACGTCAAGGGAGCCGGATCCGATAAGCATGTCCATGATTTCCAGCGCCTGCTCGCCGGTGTCCGGCTGGGAGACCAGGAGCGCGTCGGTGTCGACGCCCAGCTTGGCGGCGTATTCCGGATCGAGTGCGTGCTCGGCGTCGATGAAGGCGGCAATGCCGCCCTGGCGCTGGGCATTGGCAACCGCGTGCAGCGCGACCGTGGTCTTACCTGATGATTCCGGACCGTAGATTTCCACGACGCGGCCGCGGGGCAGGCCGCCAATTCCCAGGGCGACGTCCAGTGCGATGGACCCGGTCGGGATGACTTCGATGGGCGCACGGACTTCATCGCCGAGGCGCATGACCGAGCCTTTGCCGAACTGCTTGTCAATCTGGGCAAGCGCTGCGTCGAGCGCCTTCTGGCGATCCGGGGCTGCGGCCATGATTCACACCTCTAATACTTTCTCGCTGTGGAGTGGCCGTGGAGGCCTTTGTCTGTCATCACTGACGCTACTGGCACCCTCCGACAAAGTTGTCGGGAGAACCACGTATGTGGAAAACGGTCTGAAAAAAAGCATATCGCTATCCGAACAGATATTCGAACAAGCGGACGGCGTGTCAGGCGTCAGCGGAGCTCAGCTGGCGTCAGCGCGACGACGCAGGCGTCAGCGGGGCCCGGTGGTGTCACGGGGTTTGACGTCGCGGCCCAGGCGGCGTTCCGGCGGAACGTCCTGGACGTCGCACATGGCAAGCCACACCTGGCGCGGCGGAACCCCGGCGCTGAGCGCCTGGTCCGCGGTGCGGCCCCCGACCCCGGCCAGGACCAGCGAACTGCTCAGGACGCGGGAGTATCCCGCGCCGAACTCGTCGTCCATAAGCCGCCAAAAGTCACTGATTCGCACGAGTAAAGTCTCTCACGGCCGGGGACTCTAGAATGGTTGCCATGAGCAACCCAACTGAGTCCGCGGGCGATCCCGCTCCCGATACCGCCGGCGCGGACGCCGCCCTGGACGCCGTCGAGAACCAGCTGAGTCTGCTCTGGCGCCGGGGCCGGTCGATTTCCCACCAGCTCTCGCGCCAGGTCCACCCGGACATGGAACCCGCCGCCTACGGCCTGCTCAGCGTGATCCGCCAGCAGGGCCCCATCCGGCTGACCGACCTCGCCTCCTGCATCGGCGTCGGCAAGCCATCGGTGAGCCGGCAGATCGCCTTCCTCGAGGGCCTCGGGCTGGTGTCGAAGGAGGCTGACCCGCTGGACGGCCGGGCGCAGGCCATCCGGCTGACGTCCGAAGGCGAGGAAAGGATGCACCAGGTCCAGGACGCACGGCGTGAGGTGTTCCGGGAACGCCTGGCGGAATGGCCGGCCGAGGATCTGCAGGCTTTGGCCATGTACATGGCCAAGCTCAATGCCACCTACGAGCGCGACGGTTTCCCCCGGGACGAGCCCGCCTGACTCCCCCACCGGGAACCCTGGTCACCGAAACACGACAAAGGACCTCCGGCCTGGGCCGGAGGTCCTCTTTTGTGTCTTAGGTCTTAGGTGAGCTGGCTGCTAGCGCGCCCCGGAAAGGAGGCCCTTGGCCAGCTCGTCGGAGAGATCGGAGTTCAGTTCCCGGTCGAGGTCGCGGCCATAGCGCTGCGCGAACTCCTGGGGAACGGTGTCCGGAACCGCGACGCCCTCGGCGACCGCGACGCGGTCGCTGACTTCGCGGAGCATGCTCGAAAGCGGAACATCGAGGGCCGAGCAGATCGAGGAGAGCAACTCCGAGGAGGCTTCCTTCTGGCCGCGTTCCACTTCGCTCAGGTAGCCCAGGGAAACGCGGGCACTGTGCGAGACTTCGCGGAGCGTACGGCCCTGGCGCTGGCGGACATCGCGCAGGACATCACCGATTTCGTGACGTAGTACAACCATCTTGCGCTCCTTCTGTTCGCTCTTGGCCTGATCGGCGAGGCCCACATCCTTCCAGCGGACAACGCCGTTTACGGATACGGGCTGCTTTACCATCTGTATCGCCTTGCTCCTCGTACTGTCGAGTCCGCCGGTGGGGGCGGACTCTGCTGATGTTTTCATCCTAGGCGCCTCCCTCATTTGGAAGCGACACAATGTAACAACTATTCGGAATCAACTTTTGTTCCCGGCAACTTTACGCCCGGTAGCCTTCGGAAGATAGGGCCTCCAGCAGACGTTCCAGCGCGGCGCCGCACGCAAGTGCGCGGATCTCGGCGCGGCTGCCGTCAAAGGAATAGGGGTACGACGTCGATCCTTCCGCCGTGGCGATGCCGACAAAGACCGTGCCCACCGCTTTGCCGTCGTGCGGTTCGGGACCGGCCACGCCGGTAGTGGACACGCCGATATCGGCGCCGCAGATGCGGCGCGCCCCGTCGGCCATGGCTGCGGCTACCTGGCCGTCCACGGAGCCGACGGCGTCGAGCAGCTCAGCGGGGACGCCGAGGACGTCGGACTTGACCCTGTTGGCATAGGACACCACGCCGCCCTGCAGCATCCCGGAGGCGCCGGGCGTGTCGGCCAGCACGGCGGTGACCATCCCGGCGGTGAGGGATTCGGCGGTGGCGGCGGTCATGCCGCGGCCGAGGGCGCCGGTGACGGCCTGCTCCGCCAGGAGGTGCAGATTGGGATGCAGATTGGGGTGCAGGTTGGGGTGAGGAACGGGGTCCGGCTGGTTCATGGCTTGTTCTCCCTTGAACGTTGTTTCTCTGCCTTGATGCCGGCGGCCCGCAGTTTGAGCGCCTCAATGACGTATTCGCCGCCGGTCCACAGGGTGATGGCCAGGGCGGCCATCATCACGATGAACGCCACAACGCCCAGCCACGGGGCGAGGGATGCCAACGGAAGGACGTAGAGGAAGATGGCCGCCGTCTGCACCACCGTCTTGAGCTTGCCGCCGCGCGAGGCCGGGATAACGCCGTAGCGGATGACGAAGAAGCGCAGGGCGGTGATGCCCCACTCCCGGACCAGGATCAGGATGGTGACCCACCAGGGCAGTTCCTGGAGCAAGGAGAGCATGACCAGCGCGGAACCGATCAGGAGCTTGTCGGCGATCGGGTCGGCAATCTTGCCAAAGTCGGTGACGAGGCCGCGGGACCGGGCGATGTCGCCGTCGAGCTTGTCCGTGTAGATGGCCACCGCGAAAACGAAGGCGGCCGCCCAGCGCCAGACGCCGTTCTGGGCCTGCAGCCCCGGCGCGTCGAGGAGAAGGAACCAGACGAAGAACGGCACCAGCACTATCCGCAGCATCGTGAGGACATTCGGCAGGTTCCAGATCCGCGAGGCGGATCCGGCGTTGGCTTCGGCGCTATTCACCTTCCTAGGCTACCGTCTGCGCTACCGGCCGGTGAGCGACCAGGCGTCCTCTGAGCCGTCCTCGTCGCCGGAACCGCCGTCGGCGCCGTCGTGGTAGTCGATCGCCTGGGTGCGGTTCTCCAGGTCCGCGGCCACGAGGTCCTCGGCGTAACCGCCCTGGGCGATGTTCGCGTTGGCGTTATCGCTCAGCGCCGCGGTCTGCGAGTCGGCGGACACCGGACCGTCCTGTCCCTTCATCGCGGCCAGCACTGCGGCGAGGTCATCGGGCTTGACCAGCACGTCGCGCGCCTTGGAACCTTCGGAGGGCCCCACCACTCCCCTGGACTCCAGCAGGTCCATGAGACGGCCGGCCTTCGCGAAGCCGACGCGGAGCTTGCGCTGGAGCATCGAGGTGGAGCCGAACTGGGTGGTGACCACGAGCTCGGTTGCCTGGAGCAGGACCTCGAGATCGTCCCCGATGTCGTCATCGATCTGCTTCTTCTGCGCCTCGGGCGCGACGTCGTCGCGGTAGACGGCCTTGAGCTGGCCCTTGACGTGCTCGACGACCTTGTGGATCTCGGACTCGGTGACCCAGGCACCCTGGACACGCATGGCCTTGGAGGCCCCCATCGGCAGGAACAAAGCATCGCCCTGGCCGATGAGTTTCTCGGCGCCCGGCTGGTCCAGGACCACCCGGGAGTCGGTGACAGAGGAGGTGGCGAAGGCCATGCGGGAGGGCACGTTCGCCTTGATCAGGCCGGTCACGACGTCGACCGACGGGCGCTGGGTGGCCAGGACCAGGTGGATGCCGGCCGCACGGGCCAGCTGCGTGATGCGGACAATCGAGTCTTCGACGTCGCGCGGGGCCACCATCATGAGGTCGGCGAGTTCGTCCACGATGACCAGCAGGTATGGGTACGGCTTGATGACGCGCTTGGAATCCACCGGCGGGTGGACCTTGCCGGCCCGGACAGCCTTGTTGAAGTCATCGATGTGCTTGAAGCCGTAATTCGCGAGGTCGTCATATCGGGCATCCATTTCCCGGACCACCCACTGCAGGGCCTCGGCCGCCTTCTTCGGGTTGGTGATGATCGGGGTGATGAGGTGCGGGACCCCTTCGTAGGCGGTGAGTTCCACGCGCTTGGGGTCCACCATGACCATCCGGACCTCGTCCGGGGTGGCCCGCATCAGGATGGAGGTGATCATCGAGTTCACGAACGAGGACTTACCGGCACCGGTGGCGCCGGCCACGAGCAGGTGCGGCATCTTGGCCAGGTTGGCCACGACGTACCCGCCCTCGACGTCCTTGCCGACCCCCATGACCATGGGGTGGTCGGTGCGGCGGGCGTTCTGGCTGCGGAGCACGTCGCCCAGGGACACGGTTTCGCGGTCCGTGTTGGGGATTTCGATGCCGATGGCCGACTTGCCCGGGATGGGGCTCAGGATGCGGACATCCGAGCTGGCCACGGCATAGGAGATGTTCTTGGACAGGGCGGTGACCCGTTCCACCTTGGTGCCCGGGGACAGTTCGATTTCGTAGCGGGTCACGGTGGGGCCGCGGCTGAAGCCGGTGACCTGCGCCTCCACGTTGAACTGGTTGAGGGTCTCGGTGAGCGAGGCGACAATCGCGTCGTTGGCCTCGGTGCGTTCCTTGGGGATGGAACCGGGTGTCAGCACGTCCGACGCCGGCAGGGTGTAAGTGACGTCGCCGGCCAGGGAAAGCTGCTCGGTGCGCTGCGGAATGGGGGTGGGCAGCGGTGCGGGCGCGACCGGGTTGGAGGGGACCTTGGCGGCCGCAGCGGCGGCATTGAGCGATCCCGCGGCCACCATCCCCGGAGTGACCAGCGGGATGGCCTCGGTGGCGTCGCCGCTGGACTCCGCCGAAGCGCCGGCTGATCCTGCCGTGCCGAGGCCCTGGGCGGCTTTGATCTTTTCGACGGCGATCTCGGCCTGGGTGGGACGGCGGACGCCGGGCGCGACATCGGGCGCGGCGTCGGCTGCGACGCCAGAGCGCGCCTTGCCCCTCGTGCCCTTGACCGGAGGTGCGTCCGCTGCTTCGTCATCTGCGATGAGGGCGCGTTCGAAGGCTTCGTCGCCGACGTAGCCTTCCAGGCCGGACTCGTCGTCGTGGTCCTTGCCGAAGAGGCGCTTGCGCTTCTTCCTGGGCGGGGCCGGCGCGTCGTTCTCGTAAAGGTAGCTGCGGTCGTGGCGGTCGCCGCCGTCGTCGTCCTGCAGGTCGATGCCCATCAGGTGCTCGTAGGCGTCGCGCAGGCGGCCAGGGATCGCGCCGAAGGGCGTGGCGGTGACGATCAGCAGCGAGGTGAAGGCCAGCAGGCCGTAGACCGCGACGGGGACGGCGGTGTGCACGGCGGCGAGCGGGGCGGCGGCGAGGTAGCCGAGCATGCCGCCGGCCCGGCGCAGGCCGTCGAAGCCGTCGGCGACGGTCGGCTGGCCGCCAATGATGTGGGCCAGCCCGGAACCGGCGAACGTCATGATGAGGAAACCGATGCCGACCCGGTTGTTGCCGCGGCCGTCGTCGGGCTGGCGGAACAGGCGGAAGGCGCACACGAACAGCATGAGCGGCAGCAGCAGGGCCATCCAGCCGAACGTGCCGTTGACGATCGCAAACACGAGGTCAGGGAGCCAGCCCTGGAACCCCCACCACGCGAAGGTGGCAACGAAGACTCCCAGGGCCAGGTTGAACAGGGCGGCGCCGTCGCGGCGCTCCTCGGGGGCGAGGTCGCTGACGTCGTGGCCGACCCGCCGGATGCCGGCGCCGATCACGTGGGCGATGCCCAGCCAGGCACCGGCCAGCACCCTCACCACCCAGGGCTGGTGCGGCTCAACAACGGCCGACTGCCGGGTCCGCGCGGTGGCTGCGGTGCCACCTGCGGCTCCCCGCGGCCGGGCGGATTTGGATGCAGCGGGACGGGACCCCCGGCCGGGAGAACTGCCTGATTTGCCGCTTGAGTTTCCTCTAGGCGCGGAAGAAGTACGAGTCGCCATACCCGCCACGGTACCGGATGCCGGGCCGAAAACCCCGAATTTCCGGGCGTCCGGGATCATGTTGCCGCCACCACCAACGGGAACGGCCTCCCCCGCCTCCCGCGGCGCTCAGGCTGCGGGATGGCGGGGAAGGCCGTTGACCAGGCATGCGCCAGGTGCGAGTGAAGGACTTACGCCCGGTGAACCACCTGAGGCTTACGCCCGGCGAACCAACTGAGGCTTACGCCCGGTGAACCACCTGAGGCTTACGCCCAGTGAACCACCTGAGGCTTACGCCTCAAGGACCACCGGGATGATCATGGGCTTGCGGCGGAGCTTGCGGTTGACCCACGTGCCGACGACCCGGCGGACGACCTGCTGCAGCTGGTGCGTCGTGTGGTCCGTGCGGTTCAGCACGGCTTCTTCGAGGGCCTCATTGATCTTGGGGATGATCTCGTCGAAGACGGAATCGTCCTCCGCCACGCCGCGGGCGTGGATTTCCGGCCCGGACACCACCTTGCCGGTGGCACGGTGGATGACCGTGATGATGGAGATGAAGCCCTCATCGCCGAGGGTCTGGCGGTCCTTGAGGTCTGCTTCGGTGACCTCGCCGACGCTGGAGCCGTCGACGTAGACGAAGCCAACCTCGACCTGGCCCACGATGTCGGCCTGGTGGTCGCGAAGATCGATCACTGTGCCGTTGTCCGCGAGCAGGATGCTTTCCTCGGGCACTCCGGATTCGAGGGCGATCTTGCCGTTGGCGATGAGGTGGCGGGTTTCGCCGTGCACCGGCATGGCGTTGAGCGGCTCAAGGATGTTGTAGCAGTACAGCAGTTCGCCGGCGGCAGCGTGGCCGGAGACGTGCACCTTGGCGTTGCCCTTGTGGATGACGTCGGCGCCGAGCTTCAGCAGGCCGTTGATGATGCGGAAGACGGCGTTTTCGTTGCCCGGGATCAGGCTGGACGCGAGGATGACGGTGTCCCCCTCGCCGACGACGACGCGGTGGTCGCCGTTGGCCATGCGGGACAGGGCGGCCATGGGCTCACCCTGGGAGCCGGTGGACATCAGCACAACCCGGTTGTCCGGCAGGTTGTCGATGTTCTTGATGTCGACCAGGATCCCGGCAGGGACCTCCAGGTAGCCCAGTTTCGCGGCGATGGCCATGTTCCGGACCATGGAGCGGCCCACGAAGGCAACCTTGCGGTTGTGGTTGGCGGCGGCGTCGAGAACCTGCTGGACGCGGTGCACGTGCGAGGAGAAGGACGCGACGATGATGCGCTTGGAGGCCTGCCCGAACAGCCGGTCCAGGGTGGGCCCGATTTCCTTCTCGGCGGTGGTGAACCCCGGGACGTCGGCATTGGTCGAATCCGACATGAACAGGTCCACGCCTTCTTCGCCCAGCTTGGCGAAGTGCCGGAGGTCGGTGATGCGGCCATCCAGCGGCAGCTGGTCCATCTTGAAGTCACCGGTGTGCAGGACGGTGCCGCCAGAGGTGCGGAGGAACACGGCCAGGGCGTCCGGGATGGAGTGGTTGACGGCGATGAACTCGCATTCGAAGGGCCCGTACTTCTCGACCTGGCCCTCGACGACGATCTTCGTGTTCGGCTTGATCCGGTGTTCCTGCAGCTTGGCCTCGATGAGGGCCAGTGTCAGCTGTGAACCGACGATGGGGATGTCGGCGCGCAGGCGCAGGAGGTAGGGGACGGCGCCGATGTGGTCTTCGTGACCGTGGGTCAGGACTACCGCGACGATGTCCTGGAGACGGTTCTCGATGTAGGAGAAGTCCGGCAGGATGAGGTCGACGCCGGGCTGGGTCTCCTCGGGGAAGAGGACGCCGCAGTCAACGATGAGGAGCTTGCCATCGATCTCGAAAACGGTCATGTTTCGACCGATTTCCCCGATTCCGCCGAGCGGTACGATCCGCAGGGTGTTCTTCGGGAGGCGGGGCGGCGTGACAAGGCCGGGAAGGGCGGTTTGGGTCATAGTGCACTACTTTCCAGGCTGAAGCCGGGCTGGTTCTTAACCATCAGGATTGGCTCCCGATCAGGAAAAGACCATCCCCGCTTCCGCCAAATCCTCGCGGATGGTTGCGATCTCGGCCTCGCCCGGCTCCACGAGGGGCAAACGGACAACCGAGTTGGGCAGGACTCCCTGCCACTTAAGAACCTGCTTGGCAGCGACAGCACCCTGAATGTGGGTCATCACTGCGCGGACCACGGGGTCCAGTTCGAAATGTAGGGTGCGGGCGGTAGCAAAATCGCCTGCAAGTGCGGCATCGATCAGCGCACGGAATTGCCGCGTCGCGACGTGCGCGGAGACGCTGACCAGCCCGACGGCACCGGCGGCCATCCACGGCAGCGTGAGGCCGTCGTCGCCGGAGTAGACATCAAGATCGGTGTTCGCCAGGACGCGCGTGAGGGCGTTAAAGTCGGCCTTGGCATCCTTGAGGGCGACGATCCTGGGGTGGTCGGCGAGCCGGATCATGGTCTCGGGCAGGATGGGCACGCCGGCGCGGCCGGGGATGTCGTAGACCATGACGGGGAGGTCGGCGGCGTCGGCCACGGCCTCGACGTGCGCCTGGATACCGGCCTGGCTGGGCTTGTTGTAATACGGCGTGACGATCAGCTGGCCGTGGGCTCCGGCCTTGGCGGCGCGCTTGGCCATCTCGATCGAGTGCGAGGTGTGGTTGGTCCCGGTTCCGGCGATGACCTTGGCGCGGTCGCCCACGGCCTCGACGATGACGCGGAAGAGCTTCTCTTTTTCGTCGTCCTCGAGCGTGGAGGTCTCCCCCGTGGTGCCGGAGATCACGAGGGCGTCATTGCCGTCGTCTACGAGCTTGCTCGCCAGTTCCGCCGACTGCCGGTAGTCGACCTCACCGTCCGATGTGAAAGGCGTGACCATGGCAGTCACGAGGGTCCCGAACGTGTAAGAGCGAATATCAGAGTCAGCCATATGAAAAACGTTACCTTGTCTGCGGCATGTTAGGACAATGGCGGCGGTGTGACGAACGTCAAACTCGGCGGCCGTGCGTCACGTTTCGGCGGCCCGGCCGGACTCAGGGCCGCCGAAACCGCGCCAGCACACTGTATTGGAGACTCGCGGTCAGCACCTCGGTGCCGGAGCCGGCCGCCTGCCGGAGCGGGAGCCCGTCAGGACCCCAGAACCCGCTCAGGCCACACGAAGGGCCGAGCGGCGTGGCGCCCGCCAGGTTCGCCAGGACGGAGAACATCCGGTTGTCCATGGCCCGGGCGCCGAGATGCAGTGCCAGCCGGTGGTCTTCGCCGGCCGTGTAGAGGGCCGAGACGGCATAGATGTCCGCCCCGGTGTCCGCGGCCCATTCCGCATGGCCCGGGCGGGCTGCGTCGAAGCAGATCGCCAGAGCGACCTTCCAGCCGTCGATCTCCAGGACCGCGGGATTGCTGCCGGCCACGAACAGATCCTGCTCCGGTCCGTGCAGGTGCGTTTTGAAGCTGGTCTCGATGGAGCCTGTCGGATGGACCGCGAGGGCGGCCAGCCGCGGCATACCGTCCGCGTCTTTGAACGCGGCACCGACGACGGCGGTTATTCCGGTGCGCCGGCAGATTTCCCGGATGCCGTCCAGCCGCCGGTCAGCCGCGCTCAGCCACTCCCCGGGTCCGTCCAGCAGGTCCAGCCGGTATCCCGTCAGCGAGAGTTCGGGAAAGATGACAAGCCGGGCTCCATGCGACTCGGCGTCTTCGATCAGCCGGATGTGCTCGGGCACGTTGGCGGCAACGCCACCATCCAGGGCCTGGTATTGGACGGCGGACAGCGTCAACGCGGTGATTGAGCCAGTGGTCACCCTCCCATCCTATGCACCCCGTCTTTCGCCGGAGGGAGCCGAAGGTGCCGAGCAGTAACGCCCGACGGCGGTTTCGCGAAGGGCCTCTGCCCAGGCGGCTAGACGCTGGGCCGCCCGCACGTAGTCGAACAATTCGGTTGGAGTGAGGGCGTCGAGGTCCGTCTCGGCCAGCCGCCGGGCCAGCTCAGCTCCCGGCGGCACCGCGGCCAGCGCCGCACCTTCCTTCCCCCACTGAACGTCCTCGGCCGGCTCCCCGGCGACCAAGCGCCGGAAGAGGAAGTCCACGACGCCCGGGCTCATGGCTTTGAGGACGCCGGCCGCCGGCTCGCCACCGTTCGTCCGTCCGCCAGGCGTCGCGCTGGTCCATTGCGGGCCCGACGGATCCGGGCCCGGAAATTGTCGGCTTGTGGATTCCCGGCCGGTGAATTCGGGCTTCAGGAAGGCTGGCTCTGGGGCGTCGTTCATGCGCCCATCGTATTCGAACATATATTCGCATACAAGGGATGCCCGGAGAAGGATCGGGGCTGCGGGCAGGCCGAAGATGAGACGGTCACCGGGCCGATCGTGAGACGATCAGATGATGACGGCGCGCGGAATGACTACGGCTTCCCGGACCGTCCGGGGCACTCCCCCCGGCGTCCGGCTGGCCGGTATCGACGCCGCGCGCGGCCTGGCCCTGCTGGCCATGATGGCCACCCACGTGCTGGCAACCTTTGAGCCGGACCCGCAGCTCACGCCCACCTGGATCGGCCTGGCGTTTTCCGGACGGGCAGCCGCGCTGTTCGCCGTGCTGGCCGGAGTCGGGCTCGCCTTGTCCACGGGGAAACAGCAGCCGCTTGAGGGCGCCGAACTGCGGGGTGCCCGCAGAGGCATCGCCTTGCGGGCGCTCGTGATCGGTGCCCTCGGGCTCTCCCTGGGCGGGCTGGAAGTCAACATCGCGATAATTCTGGTCCACTACGCCCTGCTGTTCCTGTGCGTGCTGCCCTTTGTCGGGCTTGGGCTGAAACGCCTGGCCGCACTCGCGGTCCTCTGGATACTGGCTGCCCCCGCCCTGGCCTACCTCCTGCGGCCGTGGCTGCTGTCCGCCGATCCGCCCCTGCGGCTGGGGCACAACCCAAGCTGGGAGGATCTGGCCACCCCGGCCAGGCTGCTGGGCGACCTCTTTCTCACGGGCTACTACCCTGTCCTGCAGTGGATCGCTTATCTCCTGATAGGGCTGGTGATCGGTCGGATGGCGCTGTGGAAAGCGGCCGTGCCGTTCCTGCTCGTTGCTGCCGGCACGGTGGTGGCCGTCATGTCCAAGTGGCTGGGGACGCTCATGCTGGAGGACTGGGGCGGCAGGCAGGCCCTTCAGGCGCACATCGGCGATCCCGCCTACCCGCTGGAGAGCCTGCTGCAGGTCAACCTGGCCGGCATCGACCAGTCAGGCTCAGTGTGGTGGCTGGCCACGAGTGCACCGCACTCCGGCACCACGCTGGATCTGTTGCACACCTCGGGGGCCGCTGCCGCCGTGATCGGCCTGTGCCTGCTGCTGGGCCGGCTGGGCGACTGGCTGGAACTGGATCTGCTGCTGCCGCTGCGCGGAGCCGGGGCCATGACGTTGAGCCTCTACACGGCTCACCTGTGCATCATGGCCGCCCTGCACGACCAGCCCTTGATGCCGGGCTGGACCGTGGAGGGTGTGTATTTCGCGCAGGCTGTCGGGATGCTGGTGGCCGGCGGAGTCTTCGCGGCCATGGCGCGGCGCGGGCCGCTGGAGTGGGCGACCCATGCGGCCAGCCAGGCGGGCCGGCACCAGCCGGCCCAAGTCCGCCGGCCTCGACGCGTACGCTAAGTTCCGCCGCCGGGTCGTGCGCTAAGTTCCGCCGCCGGGCCCGGCGCGGCCCGGCAAACGGTGTTCGGCTAGTTCTTCTGCTCCCCGGCGCGGAACATCCGCACGGCGTCGCGCATTGAGGCGCGGGCGCGCTTGCGGTCTCCGGCAGCATCGTACGCACAGCTGAGCCGGAACCAGGAACGCCAGTCCTCGGGGGCAGCTTCGGCCTCGGCGCGGTACTTCTCAAATTCGGCGTCGGCGGCTTCGCGGATGATCCGGCCGGCGGGTGTGCGCGGCAGAGTGTCCTCCGGCAGGCCCCCCTCGGCTTCGAGGATCTTTGCCAACCGCTCAGTGCGGGCACCAAACAGCAGTTCCCGGATCAGGGCCCAGGCCCCGATGACCGGCAGCACCAGGTAGGCGACGCCGATCGCCTTCGCCACGAGGCTGGGGTCGGACATCAGGAGCACGGAACGCTGAAGGGACACCACCAGGTAAAACACGAGCAGCAGGGTGACGGCCCCCACCCAGATCTTGGTGCGGTTCGCTTTCAGGGCTGTCAAGGCAGCGGACATCTGACTCAGAGTCCCAGGTCCAGGTAACCGTCGAGTCCCACGGTGAGACCGGGGTGAGCGGCGACGCTGCGGATCCCCAGCAGCACCCCGGGCATGAAGGACGCACGGTCAAAGGAGTCGTGGCGGATGGTCAACTGCTCCCCCGGCCCGCCCAGCAGGACCTCCTGGTGCGCGACAAGACCGGCCAGCCGGACACTGTGGACCCGGATGCCGTCGACGTCGGTGCCGCGGGCACCGGCGAGTTCCGAGGTGGTGGCGTCCGGGCTGGACGGCAGGCCAGCCTCGGAGCGCTCGGCCGAGATCAGCTGTGCCGTGCGCACGGCCGTGCCGGAGGGCGCGTCGACCTTGTCCGGGTGGTGCAGCTCAATAATTTCAACGGATTCGAAGTACTTGGACGCCTTGGCGGCGAAGGCGGAGGCCAGGACGGAGCCGAGGGCGAAGTTCGGGGCGATCAGGACGCCGACGCCAGGCCGGTTGGCGAGGAGTTCTTCCAGCCCCGCGAGCCGGCCGGCATCCCAGCCGGTGGTGCCGACCACGGCGTGCATGCCGTGCTCGACGGCGAAGCGAACGTTCGCCTCGGTGCTTTCGGGGACGGTCAGGTCCACCACGACCTGCGCGCCGGAGCTGACAAGGGAGTCGAGGGGGTCGTTGCGGCCAAGGGCCGCGACGAGCGTCAGGTCCGCGGCGGCGTCGATGGCCTTCACGGCCTCTGCGCCCATGCGCCCGCTGGCGCCCAGCACGGCGACGGAGAGTTGTTCGGTCATGCCATCAACCCTACCGCCGGGGCCGCTGCGTTCCGGAACCGGCGGCGCTTGGTTACAGGGCCGCCGCCGGGGGCGACAGCCTGACCGCCACGCGGCGTGAGCAACGTTCCGCAAGGCCCGGCCCGCCGGCTCGATGGGTCACACGCCGACCCAGGCCTGTCAGGCTGGATTGACGCCCTTATGCCTGTCAATCTAAACTGACAGGCATGGAGACTGATGACCTGTCCGCGCATATTCATTCACTCGACCCCGCCGTCGGTCTGCGGGCGGTCGGAGCCCTCCATCGCCTGGCAGAACAGGTCGAGGCAGCGCAGGTCAGAGCTGCCCGACAGCGGGGATGGACCTGGGAGCAGATCGGCGACGCCCTGGGCGTCTCGCGGCAGTCCGTCCACGCAAAATACCGAGAGTGAGATCAAGCCATGTTTGAACGATTTGCCGACGACACCCGAAAGATCGTTGGCTTCGCCATGGACGAGGCCCGCTGCAGCGGCGACAAGCGGCTGGGCACGGATCATCTGCTGTTGGGGGCGCTCCACGATCCTGCTCCCGCCGCCCTTCTGGGTGTCACGCTCGATCAGGCACGGGCCGCGGCGGCGAGGCTTGACCGCACGGCACTCGCATCAATCGGTATAGATGCCCACGGCTTTGAGCGCGTCCCCATGCCCAGCCGGGGGAAGAAGCCGCCCTTCAGCTCGGGCGCCCGGTCGGTAATGGAAGGCATGCTTCGGTATGCCATGGACCAGAAGTCACGACAGATCACCACCGCGAATCTGCTGCTGTCGCTGCTGGACTGCCAGGAACACGATCCGGCAGCCGTGCTGCTCAAGGAACTGGGGGTCGACCGGGCGGGGGTCCGGCGCAGGGTTATTTCCTCCTGATCCGGAGCCGGCTTCCTGCCGGTCACCACGGCGTCTACTCGCCGGCGCCGACCCACTCCACGGTGCCGTCGGCGAAAAACTGTTCCTTCCAGATCGGCACTTGGGCCTTGATCCGGTCGACGAGTTCTGCACATACGGCGAAGGCCTGGCCGCGGTGGGCCGCCGAGACGGCGCACACCAGGGCCGGATCGCCGATCTCCAGCATGCCGATCCTGTGGGCCGCCCAGATCCGCACCGGCTGCCGCCCGTCCCGGGTGGCGCCGGCGCCGCCGGCGGCTTCCTCCGGAGATCCGCCGGGCGCGGCACTCCCGGCCGGGACCGAGTGCTCCGCCACAAGCCCGGCGACGACGTCGGCCATCACTTGGTGCGCCGTCGGGTGGGCGCTGTAGCTGAGCCGGGAGACCTGCTTGCCGCCGTCGTGGTTGCGGACGACGCCGCTGAAGCTGACCACCGCTCCTGCCGTGTCCGACTCCACCGCCGCGATGGCCTGCTCCACCGAGATGGGTTCGGCGCTCAGCACGGCGTGCACGATTTCAAATCCGGTATTAGTGCCCATGGCTGCCTTCCAGTTGGTCGCAAAGGTGTCCAACGATGGGATCCAGCACGGCCAGACCGTCCATCACGCCTTTCGGGGATCCGGGCAGGTTCACGATGAACGTCTGTCCGGCTGCGCCCGCGTGGCCCCGGCTGAGCATGGCCATCGGAGTCTTGGCCGTTCCGGCGTTCCGGATGCCCTCCATGATGCCGGGGATTTCCCGGTCCAGCAGGGGCAGCGTCTGCTCCGGAGTTGCGTCGGTGGGGCTCAGCCCGGTGCCGCCGCTGGTGATGATGACGGCCGGCTGCTGGCTCAGCAGGGCCCTCAGCGCGGCCCCGACCGGCGCCCCGTCCGGCACCACCATGGCGGGGAACGGCTCGAAGCCGTGTTCGGTGAGCCAATCGATGATCACAGGGCCCGTGAGGTCCTCATAGACACCGGAGGCCGCCCGGGTGGAGGCGATCACGACACCGGCCTTGCGGCCCGTGGCCTCGCCGTGGCGGTGGGGTTCAGGCATGTTCATAGGGTCCAGTCCCCGCTCTTGCCGCCGCTTTTGGCGAGCACCTTGATATCGGTCAGGACCGCGTGCTTGTCCACGGCCTTGATCATGTCGTACACGCTCAGTGCCGCGACCGTCGCCGCAGTCAGGGCTTCCATCTCGACCCCGGTGACGCCGCGTGTCTTGACCGTGGCGAAAATTGTCACGGCGTCGGTGTCGAGCTCAAAGTCGATGGTGACCTTGGCGATCGGCAGCGGGTGGCAGAGCGGGATCAGGTCCGGCGTCTTCTTGGCCGCCATGATCCCGGCGATGCGGGCCACGGCCAGGGCGTCGCCCTTCGGGAGCTCACCGCCGCCGAGGAGGGACAGGACCTCGGCCGTGCTGCGGACGGTCGCGGTGGCCGTGGCTTCCCGGGTGGACTGCGCCTTGTTGGACACATCCACCATCTGGGCCGTGCCGTCGTGGCGGAGGTGGGTCAGGCGGGTGTTGCCCACGGCTCTTTTGTCCGCTTCGCCGTTGCCCGCTTCGCCGTTGTCCGCCGGTGCGGCATCCGCTTCAGGGTTTTCTACATCATTCACAGGATCCATACTTCCACTTCGTCGCCCGCTGCGAGCGCCGCTGTTCCCTCTGGCACGTGGACGAGGGCGTTGGAACGGGCCAAGGCATGGACCAAGTGGGAGCCCGCGCCGCCCTCCAGCCTGACCGTGCCGTCCGGAGCCAGCGTGCCGCGCCGCACCTGGTGCTTGCCCGCCGGGGAGGTCAGCGGTTCGGCGAGGCGCGCGCGGACGGCGGGCCGGGGCGCCGGGGCGCCGAACAGTTCCGTGAGGACCGGGCGCAGGAACATTTCAAAGGACACCAGGCAGCTCACCGGATTGCCCGGGAACCCCAGCACAGGGACGCCATCGAAGCTGCCGATCCCCTGCGGGCCGCCCGGCTGCATCGCCACGGCGCCGAATTCGACGTCGTGTCCGGCCATTGCCTGCCGGACCACCTCGTAGGCACCTTTGCTGACGCCGCCGGTGGTGACGATCAGGTCCGCGGCGGGGGCGTGCCGGCGCAGCAACGCGGCGAGCTCATCCGGCTGGTCCGTGGAGACGCCGGTCCGTGTGACCTGGAGCCCGGCCTGGCGCATGGAGGACTCGAGCAGCGTGCCGTTGGAGTCGAAGATCTTGCCCGGTCCGAGCGGGCTGCCCGGTTCCACCACCTCGTCGCCGGTGGTGACCAGGAGGACCCGGAGGGAGGGACGGACGGGCACCTCCGTGTAGCCCATCGCCGCCAGCAGTCCCAGCTGGCCGGGGCCGAGGAAGGTCCCCGCGCTGAGGGCGAGCTCGCCGGAGCGGATGTCGCTGCCGGCGTCGCGCACGAACGTTCCGGCGGCGGCGGCCGGCAAGTGGACCGTGGCGGGCTCCCCCGGCACCGGGAAGGAATCGGGCACGGCCTGCTCGATGGGAACGACGGCGTCGGCCCCGGCCGGCATCATCGCGCCGGTCATGATCGGGGCGGCCGTGCCGGCGGCCAGTTCCGCCGGTGTGGCTCCGGCCGGGACGGGCGCGACGACACGCAGTTCCCTGCCGCCGTCGGGCACGTCGGCGCTGCGGATCGCGAAGCCGTCCATCTGCGAGTTGGCGAAGGGGGGAAGGTCCAGCGGCGCCAGGATGTCGGCGGCGAGCCCCCGGCCCAGGGCTTCGAGCAGCGGGAGCCGTTCCACCCGCCCCTCGGTGCGCAGGGGGGCCAGCAGGGCCCGCACCTTGTCCCGGTGTGCTTGAACGCTGACATGCCTTGTCTCGGTGCGGTGCATGCGTTTCCTGACCTCTGCTCGGCTCGCTAGGACTTCACGTCAACTCTAACCGTGTGATAACCCGTGGCTCCGTTCGGCGCGACCGGTGCGGATTCCTCGGCCTGCGGCACGCCGTCGAGGGCTGTGGCCCGGACCTGGACCTCATATTGTCCCGGCTCCAGCGGCAAGGCCAGCTTCCACTGGTACCAGGTGTCCTTGGAGATGCCGGGGGCCAGCTCGGCCTGATGCCAGTCGCCGCGGTTGACCCGCAGCTCCACCTTGCCGATGCCCGTGTGCTGGGCCCACGCGACGCCGCCGAAGACAACCGTCCCGCCCTTCACGTTGGCCCCGTCGCGCGGCACGTCAATGCGGGACGATGTCTTGATGGGCCCGCGCTCGCTCCAGCCGCGGGGCGTCCAGTAGGCGACGTCGTCCGCGTACCGGGTCACTTTCAGTTCGGTGACCCACTTCGTGGCGGAGACGTAGCCGTACAGCCCGGGCACGATCATCCGGACGGGGAATCCATGTTCGAGCGGAAGCGGTTCCCCGTTCATGGCGACGGCCAGCAGCGCGTCGCGGTTGTCCGTGAGGGCCTCCAGCGGGGTCCCTGCCGTCCAGCCGTCCGTGCTCCGGGAGAGCACCATGTCCGCCCCGGGCTTGGGGCCGGCCATGGCGAGCAGTTCGCGCACCGGCCAGCCGAGCCAGCGGGCATTGCCGATCAGGTCCCCGCCGACCTCGTTGGAGACGCAGGCGATGGTCACGTGCCGTTCCGTCAGGGGTTTGGCCAGGAGAGTGGCGAAGTCGAGCTCGATCTCCCGTTCCACCAGGCCCGTGACTTTCAGCGTCCATTCCGCAGGATCCACCAGCGGGACGCGCAGGGCGGTGTCGATCCGGTAGAAATCCCTGTTCGGCGTCACGAGCGGGCCCAGTCCGTCCAGCCGGATCTCGGCGCCGGCCGGGATGGGCGGCGCGGGAGCGGCGGGCACCGGGAGGACCAGCTTGCTGCGCACGTCGCTGACGACGGCGGCCGCTCCCCTGAGGGTGGAGGCGAGCACACCGGCGACGGCGGCAACCGCGGCTGTCCCGCCCAGCGCCAGCAGGAACCTGCGCCGGGCGGGCCCGGCTTCGTTGGCTGTGGCATCTGCAGGCGCCACGGCAGGGGCGTCCTGCGGAGCCGGCTCAACCGGTGGTGTTTCCGGCGGGCCGGACGCCACCGCCGGTCGCCGGCCGGCATCGGGTTGCCACTCCAACAGTTTCCGGATGAGCCACCGCAACAGCGCGATCCCCACCAGTGCCACCAGCACCGGGACGGGGATGGCGTTGGCGGTCAGGTCGGCCCGGCTCAGCACGGCCACGAGCCCTACCGCGCCGAACACCGCGATGAGAATCACCCCGGCGAAACGGCGCCGCACTTCGAGGACTCCGGAGAGCGCCGCGAGCGCGGCGATGACCAGTGCCATGCCGCCCAGGAGTGCCACCTTGTCCGCCGTGCCGAACAAGGAAATGGCCCACTCCTTGACGCCGGGCGGGACGGTGTCGATCACGGCCCCGCCGACGGCCGTCACCGGAGACACCGTGGGGCTCACCAGGCTGGCCGTGAGTTCACCGAGGACCACCGCCGTCCCCACGGCCACCAGTCCGGCCCCGGCGGCCCACAGGTCCCGGGACTGCCGCTGCCGGACTCCCGGTTCCGTATGCTGCTGTTCCCTGCCGGCGAGTGTGCCGCCGGTTTCCTTCCCCTGCCCGTCAAAGCTGACGCCGCTGCTCACTGTGCCCATCCCGTCCGGAGTTTTTCCTCTACCGCGTCGCGCGGAATCCTGTTGTGTGCTCCCTCGGCTGTTGCTGCCGGGGCTGCTGCTCCCCCGGCAGCAGGCTCCCCGGCAGAAGTGCCGTGGCTGCCACCCGGCTTCTGGCCGGCGGCTCCCTGGCCGGGGAGCAGCAGCGAGAACCGGCATCCGCCGTCGACGTTCTCCACGGTGACGGTGCCTTGATGGGCGCTGACGATTCCGGCGACAATGCTCAGGCCAAGGCCGGCGCCGCTGTAGCGCATGACGCCTGCCGGCTCATCCGGCCCGGGCGCCCGGAAGCCGTCGCCCGGGGTCGCGCCATCAGGGGCCATTCCGTCCAGTCCGTCGTCCGGGGCGGCCCAACGGCCGGTCTGCCGCCGCGCCGGGTCCTTCTGCCAGCCGGTTTCGAACACATGCGGGAGGTCCGCTTCGGGGATCCCGCCGCAGCCGTCGGTGACCGCGACGACGGCCCGGTCACCGTCCCGGCCGACTTCCACGGTGACCCGCGAGCCGGGTCTGCTGTGGACGATCGCGTTGAGCACGACGTTCCGGATGGCACGCCCCATCGAGGGGCCGTCGGCGAGGGCCAGGCTTTCCCGTTGGCCGCCGCCGTCGAGCGTAATGCCGTGCTGCTCCGCCAGCGCGGCGAGGTCGGCAATGGCGTCGCTGGCGAGGTCGTACAGGTCCAACGGCTCGGCCTTGAGCCGCATAGTTCCGGCATGGATCTTCGACAGTTCCAGGAGGTCGTTGACCATGCCGGCCATGAGGTCGGTCTGCGCGATGAGCTTGCGGTAGTAGGCGGGGACGTCCGCGGCCATCCCGTCTTCCAGGGCCTCGGTCATGGCGCGCATGCTCGCCAGCGGCGTCCGCAGGTCGTGGGAGATCCAGCTGACCAGTTCGCGGCGGGCGTTTTCGACGGCGGCCTCCCGCTGCCGGGAGGCCTCCAGCATCCGGCTGCTGGATTCGAGCTCGGCGGCGAGGGCGGCAAGTTCGTGGCTCATCACCGGGGACTGGATCCCGGGGCTCTCGCCGCGGCCGATGCTCCGGGCAGCCTCGACCAGCGCCTTGGCGTTCCGCGAGACCCTCGCTCCGAGCACGAGCGCGATCGAAACAGCCACGGCCGAAGCCACGGCCAGGACGTACCACATCACTTCGAGGTCCCGGGCCGAGATGAACATCGCGTTGAAGGCGCTGACCATTCCGGCCGTCAGGACCGCCACGGCGGCGAGCACCACCACACAGATCTGGACCGCGAACGAGGCCCGGCGCAGGGATTTCAGGATGAGCAGCGACGCGGCCCCGATCACGGCTCCCCAGGCCAGGGCCCAGCCGATGATGGTCAGGAGTTCAGAGGTCTGCATCGGCGGACTCCTCCTCATCGCTGGGGTCCAGCCGGTAACCCACGCCCCAGACCGTTTTCAGGACGGAGGGGCGGGTGGGGTCGTCCTCGATCTTCTCCCGCAGCCTCCGCACGTGCACCGTGACAGTGGACAGGTCCCCGTAGTCCCAGCCCCAGACGGCTTTCATGAGTTCCTCGCGGCTGAAGACCTGCCGGGGACGGCGGAGCATGAAGGCCAGAAGGTCGAACTCCCTGGCCGTCAGCGCCAGGGGCCTGCCATGGCGGGAGACGGTGCGTGCGGCCGGGTTGAGGTCGAAACCGCCCACTTCGACGGAGGGCTCCGGGCTGAATTCGGGAATGCTCCTGCGCAGGACCGAACGGACCCGCAGTACCAGCTCACGGGGCGAGAAGGGCTTGGTGACGTAGTCGTCAGCGCCGGCTTCCAGGCCGAGGATCCGGTCGTCTTCCGTTCCAAGGGCAGTGAGCATGATGACCGGGACACTGTGTGCGGCACGGAGCCGGCGGCAGACTTCCACACCATCCAGGCCCGGCAGCATCCGGTCCAGCAGGACGAGGTCCGGGCGGCGTTCGGCCGCAAGGCGCAGGGCCGTGAACCCGTCGGCGGCGAGGACCACCTGGTATCCAGCCTGGACGAGGTAGTCCCGGACCACTCCCGCGATGGTCGGTTCGTCCTCGACGAGGAGGATGCGCCGGTACTCCGTTGCGTCCGGGGCCGGCTGGGTCTTGTTCACGCTTCCAGCATAGGTTCGCGGCCACGGTCCGGGCAGGGCTCCGGACCCCCGCCGGACATCGTTCCCGAATCCGTAATATCCGTGCCGGCATGCGGCTGTGACGTGGGCAGCGAGGTGGCGTAGCCTGACTCTATGACAGTTCAACTGGGTATGCCCCAGCCCCGCGCGGCAGGCAGTCCCGGAGCGGGAGTGCCTGCTGCAGCCGCACTGTCCGGGCGTCCGGAGGGCCTGGTTGCAGGGCTCGTGGATCGCTACGGCCGCCGTGCCACGGACATGCGCCTCTCACTGACGGACAAGTGCAATCTGCGTTGCACCTATTGCATGCCGGCCGAGGGCCTGGAATGGCTGTCCAAGCAGGCGGTGATGTCCGCGGAGGAAATAGTCCGGATCGTGCGGATCGGCGTCGACATGCTCGGCGTGCGTGAACTGCGGCTGACCGGAGGCGAGCCCCTGGTGAGGGCGGACCTGCTGCAGATCATCGCCGCGCTCCGCCAGGCCCACCCCGGCCTGCCAATCTCGATGACCACCAACGCCGTCGGCCTGGACAAGAAGGCCGCCGGACTCAAAGCCGCGGGACTGACCAGAATCAACGTCTCGCTGGACTCCCTGCATGAAGAAACCTTTACCAAGCTGACCCGCCGGCCCTTCCTGGACAGGGTCCTCGCCGGCGTCGACGCCGCCTGGGCCGCAGGCCTGGGCCCGGTCAAGCTCAACGCTGTACTCATGCGCGGCATCAACGACGCCGAGTCCCCGGCCCTCCTGGCCTGGGCACTGGACCGCGGCTATGAACTGCGCTTCATCGAACAGATGCCGCTCGACGCGGACCACGGCTGGACCCGGCGGAACATGATCACCGCCGCGGAGATCCGGGAACTGCTCTCGGTCGATTACGTGCTCAGTTCCGACCCGCGGGACCGCGACGGCGCCCCGGCCGAACGGTTCGAAGTCCGGGCCCGGGTTCCCGGCACCGACCGCGCCGCCGGCCCTCTGCTCGGCACTGTGGGCATCATCGCCTCCGTCACGGAGCCGTTCTGCTCGGACTGCCGCCGGACGCGCATCACCGCCGAGGGCAAGATCATGAGCTGCCTGTTCTCGCGCGAGGAAGTGGATCTGCTGGGGCTGCTGCGCGAGGGCGCCAGCGACGAACAGCTCGCCGAACGCTGGCAGGATGCCATGTGGATCAAGCCCAAGGCCCACGGCATGGACCATGTGGGCCTCGACGCGCCCGACTTCGTCCAGCCGGACCGCAGCATGAGCGCCATCGGAGGCTGACTTTTTCGTGAATGTACGCTACTTCGCTGCCGCACGCGCTGCCGCCGGCGTGGATGAAGAACGCTACGACCTCGCCGACGGCGACACCCTCGCCTCGCTGCTCGAGGCGATCCTCGCCGTCGAGCGCCCCGAACCGCCGGCCGGTACGCCGCCGCTGGCCCGCATCCTGTCCCGCTCCAGCTTCCTGCTCAACGAAGTTGCCGTGCGGGACCATGCCGCGGCGCTCAAGCCGGCCGACGTCGTCGACGTGCTGCCGCCGTTCGCCGGCGGGTAACCCGGGCACGCCCGGCTCCATAAAGCCGGTATGTCGGGTTCACAAAGTCCGGGGTATCGCGTTCAGCTGGCCGGTTCTAGAGTGTGGAATATCCGCCGCGGCGGGCAACAAACACCAACGAGGAGGGCAGCATGTTCACCTTGCAGATCGAGCATAGGATCAAGGATTTCTCCATGTGGAAAGCGGCGTTCGACCGTGATCCGGTGAACCGCGCGGCGTCGGGCGTCACCGCGTACCGCATCAACCAACCCGTGGACGACCCGCACTCTGTGGTCGTTGAGCTGGACTTCGAGCAGCGCGAGCAGGCAGAGGCCTTGTTGGCCAATCTTCAGGCGAAGGTCTGGAACTCCGCCGAGGCGGCGCCCGGCCTAGAGGGAACTCCGAAGACCCGGATCCTGCAGGCCGCCTCCTAAGTCCTCACGCCGGTACGGCAGCGCCCTCAGCGACGCGGCGGCACACGGTGGTCATGAAGGGCGTGAAATCGCTCGCCCTGCCCAGGCGGAGTCCGGCGGCATGAGTGAGTTCGCCGTCGTCCACCCGGAAGGTGTGCCGTGCGGTCCCGCGGTCACTTCGCCGTTCCACGGTCAAGGTGCCGCCTTCCATGCTGGCGCGCGCGGGTCCCTCGGGCGGCAACCCCAAGCTGTTGACGTGGTACCAGAAGGTCTCCGGATGGTCCGGGTCCGTCGTGAAGACACCGTGGCCTTCGGACCGGGTCCCGTCCGCATCCGTGTGCCGGTAGCTCTGGGTGACGGCAAGCCCGGCTGCTGCCCGGGAAAAGATAATCTCGGTGTCCGCGGTGCGCGCCGGACCCCACGCGGTTGCCTCCCAGTGCGTGGTCCCCGTCCAATGGCCCAGGAAAGCCTCAAGCGCCTCGCATGCACTGCCTGGCAGCGGCCGGTCCACAGTTTCTCCCATATGGAGTTCCTCCCGAGTGACCCCGCCACCATCATGGCGCCGCGCCAGTTGGAATGTCTAGGCCAGGAGTCCGAACGTCTCGGTTTCCTCGAACGGCCCGACCACCGTGACGGTCCGCGGGGCTGCCGCGAGCTCACGGGCGAGCTCCTGGACCTCCGCGGCTGTGACGGCCTTGATCTGGCGGAGGGTCTCATCGATGTCCTGGTACTCGCCGGACACCAGTTCCGCGCGGCCCAGCCGGGACATCCGGGAACCGGTGTCCTCCAGCGCCAGCACGATTCCGCCGCACAGCTGCCCCTCCGCCTTGCGCAGCTCCTCGTCTGAGATGCCGTCGGCAGCCAGCTTGTCCAGTTCGGCGCCCAGCAGATCAATGACCTGGCGGACCTTCGACGGGGTGCATCCGGCGTACATGCCGAAATAGCCGGCATCGGCGTAGGAGGAGGCGAAAGAGTAGGTCGAGTAGACGAGTCCGCGCTTTTCCCGGACCTCCTGGAAGAGGCGGGAGGACATCCCGCCGCCGAGGACGGCGTTGAGCACACTCATCACAAAGCGGCGGCCGTCGGTGGCGACCAGCGACGGGCAACCCATAATGATGTTGGCCTGCTCCACCTGCCTCTTGACCACATGCAGGCCGGCCGTGCCGGTGATCGATGCACGTTCGGTGGAGCGGCGCTGCACGGGGGCGGCCGCGGCCTCAAGGTTCCAGCCGGCGGAGTGCAGGGCATCCACCACGAGCCCGCAGACGACGTCGTGGTCCAGGCCGCCGGCCGCGGTGACCACGAGCTCGTCGGGACGGTAGTAGCGGCGGTAGTGGTCCCACACCGAGTCGCGTGCCACGGCCCGGATGGCTGCCGGCGTGCCGCCGATGGGGCGGCCCAGCGGGTGCGTTCCCAGCACGGCGGCCACGAAGTTCTCGTGCGCGACGTCGGTGGGATCGTCGCTGTCCATGGCGATTTCCTCGAGGATGACGTCCCGCTCCTGCTCCATCTCCTGCGGGTCCAGGACCGCGCCGGTGATCATGTCCGCGATGACGTCGATCGCCATGGGAAGGTCCGTGTCCAGCACGCGGGCGAAGTAGCAGGTGCTTTCCTTCGCGGTGGCCGCATTGGATTCCCCGCCGACCTCGTCGAAGGCCGAGGCGATCTCCAGCGCGGTGCGGCGCTTGGTGCCCTTGAAGAGCAGGTGCTCCAGGAAGTGCGTGGAACCGTGCTGGCCGGGAGCCTCGTCGCGGGAGCCGACGCCGACCCAGAAACCGATCGTGGCAGAGCGTTGGCCGGGCATCGCTTCGGTGAGGACGCGGACGCCGCCGGGCAGGACCGAGCGTCGCACCTCGGAGCCGCCGTCGGCGCCGTGGATCAGGGTGTCAGCGTGCTGGTTCTGCTCTAGCGGCAGGGGGACGACAGTCATCAAGGCCTTTCATTGAACACATGCCAAATCTGCCTGCCATCCTACCTTTAACAGCAGCGGGGCCGGTGGTTGATCCACCGGCCCCGCTTTTTGACTCAGGAGAGACTACTCTGCGGCGTCCGCGGAGACCTCGGCGTTGTCAGCGTTTTCCGTGTTTCCTGCATTTTCCGCGCCAGCCTCCTCAGCCACTACGGGCGAGAGGGACAGCTTTCCGCGGTCGTCGATCTTGGTGATTTCCACCTGGATCTTCTGGCCCACGGAGACGACGTCGTCGACGTTGTCCACGCGCTTGCCGCCGGCGATCTTGCGCAGCTCGGAGATGTGCAGGAGGCCGTCCTTGCCCGGGGTCAGGGAAACGAAGGCGCCGAAGGTGGTGGTCTTGACGACCGTGCCCAGGTAGCGCTCACCGATTTCCGGAATCTGCGGGTTGGCGATGGCGTTGATCGCGGACCGTGCTGCGTCGGCAGACGGGCCGTTGGTGGCGCCAATGTAGACAGTTCCGTCGTCCTCGATCGAGATGTCGGCTCCGGTGTCTTCCTGGATCTGGTTGATCATCTTGCCCTTCGGGCCGATGACCTCGCCGATCTTGTCAACCGGGATCTTGACCGCGATGACGCGCGGCGCGAACTCGGAGAGCTCGTCCGGGGTGTCGATCGCGGAGTTCAGGACGTCCAGGATGTGCAGGCGGGCTTCGCGGGCCTGCTTCAGGGCGGCGGCCAGGACCGAGGCCGGGATGCCGTCGAGCTTCGTGTCCAGCTGGATGGCCGTGACGAACTCGGAAGTACCGGCAACCTTGAAGTCCATGTCACCGAAGGCATCTTCGGCGCCGAGGATATCGGTCAGGGCGGCGTAACGGGTCTGGCCGTCGACCTGGTCGGAGACCAAGCCCATGGCGATACCCGCAACAGCAGCCTTCAGCGGCACGCCTGCGTTCAGCAGGGACAGCGTGGAGGCGCAGACGGAACCCATCGACGTCGAACCGTTGGAGCTGAGAGCCTCAGACACCTGGCGGATGGCGTAGGGGAATTCCTCGCGGGACGGCAGCACCGGCATGATGGCGCGCTCTGCGAGGGCACCGTGGCCGATTTCGCGGCGCTTCGGGGAACCGACGCGGCCGGTCTCGCCGGTGGAGTACGGCGGGAAGTTGTAGTTGTGCATGTAGCGCTTGCGCGTCACGGGAGACAGCGAGTCGATCTGCTGTTCCATCTTGAGCATGTTCAGCGTGGTGACACCCATGATCTGGGTCTCGCCGCGTTCGAAGATGGCCGAGCCGTGGACGCGGGGCAGAACCTCAACCTCGGCGGTGAGCTGGCGGATGTCCGTCAGGCCGCGGCCGTCGATGCGGATCTGGTCCTTGAGGATGCGCTGGCGCACAACCTGCTTGGTGACGGAGCGGAAGGCTGCGGACAGTTCCTTCTCGCGGCCTTCGAACTGGCCGGCCAGGGAAGAGGTGACCTCGTCCTTGAGCTCGTCGGACGCGGTGTCGCGTTCCTGCTTGTCGGCGATCTGGAAGACAGCGGCCAGCTTCTCGGCGGCAGCGGACTCCACAGCGGCGTAGACGTCGTCCTGGTAGTCCAGGAAGACCGGGAACTCGACGGTCGGCTTGGCGGCGCGGGCTGCCAGGTCGGACTGTGCTTCACAAAGGGCCTTGATGAACGGCTTGGCAGCCTCGAGGCCTTCGGAGACAACCTCTTCGGTCGGGGCGGTGGCGCCCTGTTCCTTGATGAGGTTCCAGGAGTTGTCGGTGGCTTCGGCTTCAACCATCATGATGGCGACGTCGTCACCGGCGATGCGGCCGGCGACGACCATGTTGAAGACGGCGTTCTCGAGCTGGGAGTGCTTCGGGAACGCAACCCACTGCGAGCCGTTCTCGTCGGCAACGAGGGCAACGCGGACGCCGCCGATCGGGCCGGAGAAGGGCAGGCCGGAAAGCTGGGTGGACATCGAGGACGCGTTGATCGCGACGACGTCGTAGAGCTCGTCCGGGTTGATGGACAGCACGGTGACGACGATCTGGACCTCGTTGCGCAGGCCCTTGACGAACGCGGGGCGCAGCGGGCGGTCCATGAGGCGGCAGGCCAGGATGGCTTCCGTGGAGGGACGGCCTTCGCGGCGGAAGAACGAGCCCGGGATGCGGCCGGCGGCGTACATACGCTCTTCGACGTCGACGGTCAGCGGGAAGAAGTCGAAACCTTCACGCGGGTGCTTGCCGGCGGTGGTTGCGGACAGCAGCGCGGTCTCTTCATCGATGTAGACCATCGCTGCGCCGGCTGCCTGCTTGGCAAGGCGGCCGGTTTCAAAGCGGATTACACGCTTGCCGAAGCGGCCATTGTCAATGATTGCTTCTGAGAACTGGATTTCGGGACCCTCCATAGAGAGTCACCTCCGTTTCTTGGTTCACGGAGCCCAGCCGCATCAACCCAGCCCAGCATCTGTCTACTGGCCTGCACTGCACCCGGTCATCGATCGAGACCCACGGGCCGGGCCTCATTCCTTGAGGCCGTTCCCGGGGATCACTACCGAGGACCGCGAATGCGTGATGCGGTTGATCCTCCTGTTTAGTTTTTTCCTGAAGAAGGCGGCCCTTTCCGGTCCGGAAGGGGCCGCCCCTTAAAACTGACTAGCGACGCAGGCCGAGGCGCTCGATGAGCTTACGGTAGCGGGTGATGTCAGTGTTCTTGAGGTAGGTGAGCATGCGCTTGCGACGACCAACCATGGCCAGCAGACCGCGCTGGGTGTGGTAATCGTGCTTGTGCTCCTTCATGTGCTCAGTGAGATCCTTGATCCGCTGAGTCAGGACTGCAACCTGGACCTCCGGCGAACCGGTGTCGCCCTCGGACGTTGCGAAATCCTTGATGATGGACTGCTTTACAGCGGCTTCAAGTGCCACAATAACTCCTAGAGATGTGCCGTGAGGCCCGAATCAGTAATTCACTGCCGGGGGTGCCGTCCCGGAATCCCCCGCCGAAGCCGGGCATTCCGTACACAACAGGAGCCAGCCGCCACGGACTGCAGCCGGATCCAACGTTCAGTTTAGTGGCACGTCCGCGGTCTTGTCGAAACCGCCGGGCGCGGCCGCCGACTCTGCCGGCGCGCCAGCTGCCTGCGGCGGTTGCGGTTTTCCACTTTCCTGGGCTGCGAGCAGTTCGCGAATAGCGGCGACGCCCCGGTAAAGCTCCGCGAAGGATGTGCTGAGCGGCGACAGCCCGATCCTGATGCCCTGCGGGGCGCGGAAATCGGGAATCACGTCCTGGTCCCACAATGTGGCCGTCATTTCCCGGAAGGCCGGGTGGTCGATCGTCACGTGGCTGCCGCGCAGTTCCGCCGCCCGCGGGGTGGACAGCTGCACGCCGGCCGGCGCCAGCCAGGCGTCGTAAAGTTCGAGGGCATAAGCGGTCAGCACCCGTGACTTCTCCCGCAGTGACGCCATCCCCGCTTCCTCGATCAGGTCCAGGGTGCCGCGCATGGCGAGCATCCCGAAGATCGCCGGAGTGCCGCTAAGGAAGCCGCGGATGCCGGGGGCGGCCTCGTAGCCGGGACCCATTTCGAACGCGTCCTTGCGCCCCATCCAGCCCCAGATGGGCTGCTGCAGCCCGGCCAGGTGCCGTGCGTTGATGTAGGCGAACGCGGGCGAGCCCGGTCCCCCGTTCAGATATTTGTAGGTGCAGCCTGCCGCGAAGTCGACGTCGGCGTCGTCCAAAGCGATCTCCACAGACCCGGCGGAGTGGCACAGGTCCCACACCACCAGGGCGCCGGCGTCGTGGATTGCCGCGGTGATGCCCGGCAGGTCCGCGAGGAAGCCGGAGCGGTAGGCGATCTGGCTCAGGACCACGACGGCGGTGGCCGGGCCGGTGGCGTCGCGCACCTGCTCGACGGTGACGCCGGAGGCCGGATCGGCGTCGATCCAGCGCAGGGTCAGGCCTTCTTCACGGGCGATTCCCTCCACCAGGTAGCGGTCGGTGGGGAAATTATCCGTGTCCAGGACGATCTCGGTCCGGGCCGGATCGGTGACGGCTGCCAGCGCGGCGCGGATGAGCTTGTACAGCACCACGGTGGTGGAATCGGCAATGATCGTCTGCCCCGGCGCCGCGCCGAGCACGGCGCGGCCGAGCTGGTCGCCGATCTTCTGGGGCAGTTCGAGCCATTCCTCGTCCCAGCCCCGGATCAGGCGGCCGCCCCAGCTGTCCTGGATGAAGCTGCTGATGTCGGTGACGGTCCGCTTGAGCGGACGGCCCAGGGAGTTGCCGTCAAGGTAGGACAGGTCCGTGTCCGTGCCGACGAAGTGGTCGCGGTAGCCGGCCAGCGGGTCCGCGGCGTCGAGGTCGAGGGCGCGCTGCCACAGGCTGTCCGGCGCGTCGGTGTTGGCGGAGATGCTCACTGGCCGATCTCCGTCCGCACAGCGAAGAGCTCGGGGAAGAAGGTCAGTTCGAGGGCCTTCTGCAGGAACGCGGCGCCGCTGGATCCGCCGGTGCCGGCCTTCATGCCGATGGTCCGCTGGACGGTGCGCAGGTGGCGGAAACGCCACAGCTGGAAGTTGTCCTCAAGGTCCACAAGTTCCTCGCAGGCCTCGTATGCGCCCCAGTTGTCGGCGGCGTTCTCGTAGATGTACTTGAACACCGGGACCAGTTCGGGGCAGAACTCGTGGGCCTTGGTGACGTCGCGCTCCAGCAGGGAGGCCGGGACGTCGAAGCCCTGGCGCTTGAGATAGGCGAGGAAATCGTCGTAGATGCTGGGGGCTTCGAGCAGTTCGCGCAGCATCTCGTGGGCCTCGGGGTCCGATTCGAACACCGGAAGCATCTTGGCGTTCTTGTTGCCGAGGAGGAACTCCACCGCACGGTACTGGCTGGACTGGAATCCGGACGAGTTGCCGAGGAAGCCGCGGAACTGGGAGTACTCGGTGGGCGTCAGGGTGGCCAGCACGGACCATTGCTCGGTGAGTGTCTTCTGAATGTGCTTGACGCGGGCGATCGCCTTCAGGGCGGACCCGAGGTCGTCCGACCGCAGCCACGCGGCGGCGCTGCGAAGCTCGTGCAATACCAGCTTCAGCCACAGCTCCGTGGTCTGGTGCTGGATGATGAACAGCATCTCGTCGTGGTGTTCCGGGGTGCTGACCGGCTGCTGGGCGCTGAGCAGGGTGGGCAACTGCAGGTAGGACGCGTAGCTCATCCGCGCACTGAAATCCCGGACAATGTCCTGGTCCAGTTCCCTCGTGTTTTTCTCGATGGTCACGTGTCTTGCCTTCCTTGCCAAGTGGCTGTGAATCAGCGCGGCTCCAGTGAACCAGAACATTGTCAGCGCGGGGCCGACGCCGATCCGGCCCGGTTTTTAGCGGGCGAACAGGAGGTCGTGGGCCTGGACGACGTCCAGGCGCATCTGCTCCACCAAAGCTTCAGCCCCACGGTACGCCACCATGCCGCGGAGCCTGGCGACAAATTCCACCACAACTGTCTGGTCGTACAGATCGAAGTCGTCGGGAGACTCTTCCGGGCGGTCGATCACGTGGGCCTCGACCTGACGGCTCACGCCGTCGAACGTCGGGTTCGAGCCTACGGAGATGGCGGCGGGCCAGCGCGTGCCTGCCTGGTCCACGAGCCAGCCGGCGTAGATGCCGTCCGCGGGGATGTACCCGGTGGCCGTCGAGGAGAGGTTCGCGGTGGGGAACCCGAGGTCGCGGCCGCGTGCGGCACCGTGCACCACCTCGCCGCGCATCCGGTGCGGCCTGCCGAGGACGGCAGCGGCGGTGGCGACGTCGCCCGCGCGCAGGGCCTCGCGCACCCACGTGGACGAACAGCGGCGGTCCGTGCCGTCGTCGTCGTGGATGGGAAAGCCCTCTGAGCCGAATTCGCTGATGACCAGCACCTCGAACCCGAGCTTCTTGCCCAGCTCCTGCATGGTGGCGAGGTCGCCGGAATTGCCGCGGCCAAACCGGGCGTCGTGGCCGATCACCACGTGGCTGGCCTTGAGGCTGTCGACCAGCACTGACGCGACGAATTCCTCGGGGGTGAGGCTGGCGAGCTCCATCGAGTACTTCATCACCAGCACGGCGTCGAGGCCGAGCTCTCCGAGGGCCACGAGCTTGTCCTCCAGCCCCATGATCAGTTCGGGAGCCGATTCCGGACGGTGTACCTGCGCGGGGTGTGGGTCGAAGGTGATGGCGACGGCGCGTGCGTGCTTCAACCGGGCGGTACGGATGAGCTGCGACAGCACCTGCTGGTGGCCGCGGTGCACGCCGTCGAAATTGCCGAACGTGACAACCGAAGGACCAAAGTCCGCCGGGACCTCGGACAGATCGTTCCAGATGTGGACCATCAACCTCGCCTTTTGCTGCCTGCCATGAACTGCTCCGGAGCGACCGTGCCGGCTCCGGAACTCTCTTAGATTACCCGCAATCCGGGCAACTCCCGGACGGTCCGCCGGGCTCCGGGGCATCCGCGTAAAGGCCCCGCCGGAGGGACCACGGTTAATCGGCGGCAGGGCGAAGGTGTGAGGCGGGCGCGCACTATCGCCCCAGCAAAAGCCGCCGCTCGCTGTCGCGCACCGTCTGTTTCCGCCAATTCCGCCAATGCAGCAGCACTGCGACGAGGATGAGGGGGACGTGGAGCCCGGGCAGGATATTCGCTAACCACCGCGGCAGGTAGATGTCCGTGACGGAGCCCGAGCCGTCGCCAAGACTTTTCGCGACGACGGTCAACGGGCATTGGAAGCCGGTGCCCGCAAAAATCAGCGATTCGCTGGCGACCACGACGGCGGCAGCCCTCGTCTTCCGGTCATTGCGGCCCGTGATGCCGGCGTACAGGACGTAGGCCATGCAGGCCTCAATCACGAGCCAGGCAAGGGTGTGGAGCGTCTTCACTGCCCGCAGCATCAGACTGCGCTGGTCCATGCCTCCACCCTAGGCCCGCCGTGGCGCGGAGGCTTGGGACTTTCGGCCCGGTGCAGGGAGCCCGGCGACGGAGGGCGCGGTTGCGGGGGTCCCACCGAGTCAGTCGAGGCGAGCGTCCGTCCAGGCACGGGGTCACTCCAGGCGGAAGTAGGTGTTCCGGCGGGGTGTCCGGGCGGGGTCGAGGTGGGGTGGCGGGATGAACCAGGGGATGCCGGTGCGCATCTGGATGCTCCAGTGTTCCTTGTGGATCAGATGGTGGTGATGGGAGCAGAGCAGGGTGCCGTTGCCGGTTCCGGTGGTTCCGGCGCGGGACCAGTAGGTGATGTGGTGGGCCTCGCACCAGGGGGCCGGGATGGTGCATTGCGGGAAGGCGCAGCCCCGGTCCCGGGCCGTGATGGCCTTGCGGATGTGGGGCGGGAAGATGCGGGAGGCCCGGCCGATGTCCAGGACCTGGCCCTCGCCGCCGAGGACGACGGGGATGATGTCGGCGTCGCAGGCGAGCTTGCGGATGGTGCCTGCGGTGACGGGGCCGGTGAACAGCAGCGTCCCGGTGCCGTGCCTGGTTCCGGTGCCGTGCTGTGC
>NZ_JBFTHT010000016.1:0-82380 GCF_056394385.1 Arthrobacter sp. 10N44_2
GTGACCGCCGGCGTCGCCGTCTACAAGGCCCTCACCGGGCACGCCGACACCCTCCGCGCCGCCGGGGACCCGAGGGGCCGCGGGCAGCTCATGGCCGATGCCCTGGTCGAACGCACCACCGGCACCCCCGGCGGGATCACCGGCGTCGAAATCCAGCTCGTCATCACCGACCGCACCCTGTTCCAGGGCAACGCCGAACCCGCCGTCCTGCCCGGCTACGGCACCGTCCCCGCCGGCTGGGCCCGGGAACGCATCGGCGCCGGGACGAACGCCGAGGACCGGACCTTCAACACCTGGCTCCGCCGGCTCTACACCCACCCCGGCACCGGCGAGCTCGTGGGGATGGACTCCCGCGCCCGGCTCTTCCCACCCGGCCTGCGCCGCTTCATCCAAACCAGAGACGATACCTGCCGCACCCCGTACTGCGACGCGCCCATCCGCCACCTGGACCACATCGTGCCCTGGCACACCGGCGGCCCGACCGCCACGGACAACGCCGCCGGACTTTGCGAAGCCTGCAACCACACCAAAGAAACCCCCGGCTGGAAAGCACGCCCCAGCCCTGAAGCCGCACCCGGATCCGCCTCGAGCATCGGCGCGAGGCACACCCTCGAACTCACCACCCCCACCGGCCACACGTACCGTTCCACAGCGCCGCCCCTGCCCGGAACGCCTGCCGGCGAAGCGAGTGCGGATTCCCGCCGCCAGCGCCGCGACGAGCGGCATCGCGCGAAGACGCTCAAGCGTATGCGGCACTCAGGCTCACTGGCGGCCTGAGCGGCCCGGCTTCACGTGGTTTGAGATGCACTTTCTCCCGATGAAGGAAGTGGGACGGTCAGAGGAGTCGGCTGGTTAGGAATCGCTCAATGGCCGTGAACACCTGAACGTGCGCGGCCAAGGAGGCACGCCAGTCCTTCGGGACTTCCAACGAGTGATTGGCGTCCAGAATGTCAACGAACGTCGGTGCGGTTTCTGACAACGCAGCGGTTGCCCAAAACTTGTCTTTGGATCCACCGATGAGCAAATCCGGCTTACTTGTTTCAGCAAGTGTCCGCCGAATGACGTCATCCGTGAGGATCGGTGTGAGCCAAATAGCTGGCACTTGAGCCTCTTCCGCCCAAGGAATAGAGAACGAGCCAAACGACTTGGCCACGATGAGTCGATGGTCGGCGTGCGGAAACTCGGCGAACGCCTGCTGAACTGCACGAGCCGCGAACCCGTGGGGGTCATCCCCAGGTTCATCATCGTCGGTCCAGCGAATTGCCTGCACTTGCCAGCCGCGGTCTCGCAACTGTTCTGCAGACCAGTAAAGAAGAGGCGATTCGACCTTGTACCCCGCACCCGGCACGAGAACGGCGACGTTGGTCTCGCCGTGAGTGGACTCACAGCCCGGCCAGAGGAAAGTTTCCATGCCGGAGATACTACCGACAGGGCTTGCTCTCCGGCCGGATGGCAGAAGTTAGTGAGCAAAGTTCGAATGTGACCCGTTGCGGCGTTGGTGGGGAACCGGCGTCGAACGGATCTCAAGCTGTCCAGGCTTGCACGCACAAAAAAGCCGCCCGCCGATCAGAATGATCAGCGGGCGGCTTTAGGGCAACTCGTCGGCGGGCTTTAGCGCGCGCCGATCTCCTCCGGCTCGGGCTCGCTGTCGGCCGAAGCTGAGGCTGAAGCCGCGGGCCGGAGCTTGGCGCCCTCGACATCGACGTCCGGCAGGATCCGGTCCAGCCAGCGGGGCAGCCACCACGCCTTCTCGCCGAGCAGGTACATCACGGCAGGAACAATCGTCATGCGGACCACAAACGCGTCCACCAGGACACCGAAGGCCATCGCGAAGCCAAGCGGCCGGACCATGTTCAGGTGCGAGAAGATGAAGCCGGCGAACACGCTGACCATGATGATGGCGGCGGCGGTGACTACGGACGCGGCATGGCTGAAGCCGGTGCGGACCGCATGCCGGGCCGATTCCCCGTGCATGAAGGACTCACGCATGCCCGAGGTGATGAACACCTGGTAGTCCATGGCCAGCCCGAACAGCACGCCGATCAGGATGATTGGCAGGAAGCTCAGCACGGCGCCCGGGTTTTCGACGCCGAACACCGTTCCCAGCCAGCCCCACTGGTAGACCGCGACGACGGCTCCGAAGGCGGCCGCGAGCGAGAGCAGGAAACCGCCCGTGGCCAGCAGCGGCACCACGATGGAGCGGAACACGAGCAACAGCAGGATCAGGGACAGCCCGACGACGATGGCCAGGTACGGGGGCAGGGCATCGCCGAGTTTGGCGGAGACGTCGACGTTGCCGGCAGTCTGCCCCGTGAGGCCGATGCTGACCCCGGTGGAATCCTTGATGCGGTCCTTTTCGGCGCGCAGCTCGGAGACCACCTGGACAGTGCTCGCGCTGGCCGGGCCCTCCCGCGGGATGACCTGGAACACCGCGGTGCGGCGGTCCTCGCTCAGCGCCACCGGAATGGCGGCGGTGACGTTGCCAGTGCCGCGGAGGATGTCGGCGACGTCGAGCTGCTTGGCTGTGGCTTCCTCCGCGCTCAGGCCGGCCGGGAAGTCGCCCACCACCACGATCGGGCCCGTCATGCCTTCGCCGAAGCTGCGGCCGGTGACGTCATAGGCCTTGAACGCCTGCGACTCCACAGGCTCGGACCCGCCGTCGGGCAGGGCCAGCCGCAACTGGCTGGCCGGCAGCGCCACGATGCCCAGCAGCAGGACGCCGGCCAGCAGTGCCAGGACCGGGTGCCGGGTGACGAGTCCGCCCCAGCCCTGTTTGCTGCGGCGTTCGTCGCGGGCACGGTCCGCGCTCTCGTGGCCGGGGGCGGCGTTGTGCTTCTCCGCCTTGGCCCAGACGCGGCGGGAGATGAGTCTGGGCCCGATCAGGGACAGCATGGCAGGGGTGAGGGTCAGGGCGACGACGACGGCGACTGCCACCGTTGCGGCGGCGGACAGGCCCATCACGGCCAGGAAGGGAAGGCCCGGGATCACGAGGGCCGCGAGGGCGATGATGACGGTCAGGCCCGCGAACAGCACCGCGTTGCCGGAGGTGCCGGTGGCGAGGGCGACGGATTCCTCGCCGTCCATGCCGGCCAGGAGCTGGCCGCGGTGCCGGTTGACGATGAACAGGGAGTAGTCGATGCCGACGGCGAGGCCCAGCATAAGCGCCAACATCGGGGAGATGGAACTCATGTCGACGGCGCCGCTGAGGGCAAAGGTGCCGCCGACGCCCACCGCCACACCGACCAGGGCCATCAGCAGGGGGAGCCCGGCGGCGATCAGGGTTCCCAGCATGACGATGAGCACCAGCGCCGCGATGGCGATGCCGAGGATCTCCGAGATGCCGAACAGTTCGGAGACGTCCTCTGTGATTTCCTTGCTGGCCAGGGCGGTCACGCCGGCAGAGGAGACTTCGTGGGCGATGTCCTGGACCTGCTGGCGCACGGCGGGGGCCAGCCCGTTGATCGAGGTCTTGAACTGGACCTGGGCGATTGCCGCAGTGCCGTCCTCGGATACGAACCGCATGCCCTGCGAGGCCTCCAACTGGCGTTTGGCCAGGGCGAGCTTGGCCGCGCCGGCCTCGAGTTCCTTGGTCCCGGCGTCGAGCTTCTCCTGGCCCGCGGCGAGGGCAGCCTTCTGCTGGCCAAGCTGGGCGTCGATGGCCTCGGCGGACATGCCGGCCGCGGTCATCTGCTGCTCGGCGGCGGCCAGCTGGGCCTTGCCGGCGGCCAGTCGGGCGGCCGACGCGTCCAGCTGCGCCTGTCCTGCGGATGCCTGCTGCTCGCCGGCGGCAAGGTCCGTGACGGCCTTGTCCAGCTGGGCCTGGGTGGCGAACGGGTCCACGGTGCCCTGAACATCGGGGAGGGCTTTCAGCTTGGTCAGCGCAGCCGAGACCGCGTCCTTGCCGGCCTGCGTGAACTGGCCGTTCTGCGACTCGAAGACGATGCCGGCCGAGCCGCCGGAGGACTTGGGCAGCTCCTGCTTCAGCTTGTCCGCCATCTGCTGGGTTTCAGTGCCGGGGATCTGGAAGTTGTTGGACATGGTGCCGTGGAAGGCCGCAGCCGCGCCGCCGACGGCCACCAGGACGGCGAGCCAGAGGGAGATGACGAGCCAGCGGTGGCGGTAGGAGAACTTGCCGAGACGGTAGAGCAACAGGGCCATGTCAGTGCCGATCTGGGGAAGGGGTGGCGGGGGAGTGGGACGCGAATCCGGAGCCGAGGAGGCCCATGGAATCGATCAGGAGCTGGCGCAGGACGGACAGGGACTCGGGGGTCAGGTCGCCGCCGCAGCGGGCAAACCAGACATCCATGGCGGCTTTTCCGCACGAGATGACGGAGCCGGCGAGGGCGCGGAGGTAGAGCTCGTCGACGTCGCCGGCCGCCGTCAGCGCAAAGCGTTCGCGGGCGGCTTCGATGATCTGTTCGGTGCAGTGGTCCCATGCTTCCAGCTCGGAGCGGCTGAGCTGGGGGTTGGTCTGGCCCAGGCTGTAGAGCTCGGCCACCGGTGCGACGGTCATGGGATCGGCCAGTTCAACGAGGGCTGCGCGGGCCGATTCCAGGATGGGCTCGCCTGCCGGGCGGAGCCGGAACTGCTGAAGTGCCGTGTCCAGGAAGCCGAACGTCACCGAGGCGAGCGCCGCCTCGGTGCTGCCGAAGTAGTTGAAGAACGTGCGCCGGGAGATCCCGGCGGCGTCGGCGATGTCCTCCACCGTGAAGTTTCCGGGTCCCCGCGTGCGGAGCAGGTCCATGGCGGCGTCCGTGATGGCCTGCCGGGTAGCGGCCTTGTTTAGTTCGCGGCGCGAGGGGACACCGGGGTCGCCGGATGCGGCGGCGTGGGCGGCGGAGGGGGAGGGCGATGGGGACACGCGCTTACACTACGTGCATGTTTGCACTCTGGGCAAGTATTTTCCAGGGGTGGGGGCTGGCAGGATTGGCGCTCAAGGCTTGAGCTGGGCTGCCGCGTCGCCGGAATTGGTCAGGTAGATCGACTGGCCCGTTGCCCCGGGCTCATTCTGCGAGAGCGGAATGGCAAAAACGGCTGTGCCGTAGGCGCAGATCTCCGTCCAGTTCTGCCCGATCGCCGATGTATCGAAGCGCATGGTAACGATGGCGTTGGCGCCGCGCTGCTCGGCCTCGGCCACCATCCGGGCCATGACATCCTGCCGGCTGTCGTAGAGGGCCCGCGTCATTTCCAGCACCTCGCCGCCGCCCAGGGAACGGAAGCCCGCCATGAGCTGGGCCGTGATGTCCCGGGAGCGGACGGTCAGGCCCATGACTTCGCCGAAGACGGCGTCGATCCGGTGGCCCGGGATGTCATTCGAAGTGACGATCAGCATGCCCAGAGCCTATCCACCTTTGCCGCCATTGTGCCCTCTTTTTGCCCTCTGGGCGTCCCTGCCGGATTCACAGGAAAGTGAAAGCTGGGAAACAGCTATCTCTGCTGGGGCAGGTGCAGACTGGAGATGCTCGTGGAGCAGCCTTCCCCGGACGAACCATCAGCTTCAAGCGCCGTCACCGCGCGGCAGATCCAGGAGACAGCAGATGTCACGCACAACGAAAATCGCACTCGGCCTCGGGGCGGCGACCGTTGCACTGGGCGCAGGGCTCGGGGTCGCCGGGATGGCCTCCGCCACCACGACGCCGACGCCCGCCCCGACACCCAGCTCGAGTGCTCCCGGGAACAACTTCGCCGACGGCTACGGCATGCGCGGTGGACACCGGGGCCACGGCGGTGCGGAGTTCGGCTCCCGCGCCAAAGAACTCGCCGCCAAGCTCGGCGTCGACGAGGCGAAGGTCACCGACGCCCTGAAGACTTTCCGCGAAGCCAACAGGCCGGCCACCCCGCCGGCCCCAGGGCAGAAGCCGGACCGCGCCGCAATGGAGAAGGCCCTGGCCGCGTCCCTGGCGAAGTCGCTCGGCATCGATGAAGCCAAGGTCACCGCTGCCCTGGAGGAATTGCGTACCGCGGAACAGGCCAATCACGCCGCGGCACTGAAGCCCCGGCTGGACCAGGCCGTCAAGGACGGCACCCTGACCCAGGCAGAAGCGGACGCAGTCACCAAGGCCGCCGAAAAGGGTGTGATCGGCGGACACTAGGCCCGTGAGGGCTGGGGCCGAGGCCGGCTAAAGCCGAAGCCGGTAAACCAGAGAAGTCCCCGGGGATTCCCTGGGGACTTCTCTGGTGAACACTCGTTCTGTTGTTACGCCCTGGCGCCAGCCAGTTCCCGCTCGTCCCGTCCTGCCGCGGGAGTGGCGGCGGCGGAGGGGTCGACGGCGGCGGTGCCATCGACGTCGTCGCTAAACGGATCGCCGTTCCGCGGCGCGTTGTACAGCGTTTCGTCCAGGATGCCCTGGCGCTTGGCCACGATCGCCGGGATCAATGCCTGCCCGGCCACGTTGACGGCGGTGCGTCCCATGTCCAGGATCGGGTCGATGGCCAGCAGCAGGCCGACGCCGGCCAGCGGCAGTCCCAGCGTGGAGAGCGTCAGCGTCAGCATCACGACGGCGCCCGTAGTGCCGGCGGTCGCGGCAGAGCCGAGCACGGACACCAGTGCGATCAGCAGGTACTGGGTGAAGTCGAGCTGGATGCCGAAGAACTGGGCCACGAAAATCGCCGCCACGGCCGGGTAGATCGCCGCGCAGCCGTCCATCTTGGTGGTCGCGCCTAGCGGCACGGCGAAGGAGGCGTAGGCGCGGGGGACACCCAGGCTTCGTTCGGTCACGCGCTGGGTCAGCGGCAGGGTGCCGATCGAGGAGCGGGAGACGAAGGCCAGCTGCACGGCCGGCCACACGCCGGAGTAGTACTGCTTGATGGACAGTCCGTGGCTGCGGATCAGCACGGGGTAGACCACGAACAGCACGAGCGCCAGGCCGATGTAGATCGCCACGGTGAACTTGCCGAGCGAGCCGATGGTGTCCCAGCCGTAGACGGCCACGGCGTTGCCGATCAGGCCGATCGTGCCCAGCGGCGCGATCCGGATGATCCACCAGAGGACCTTCTGGATGACGGCGAGGGCGGAGGCGTTCAGGGCCAGGAACGGCTCGGCCGCCTTGCCCACTTTCAGCGCGGCGATGCCGACGGCGATCGCGATTACCAGGATCTGGAGGACGTTGAAGCTCACGGCGGTGGTGGCGACGCCGTCAGTGACGGTGGTGGTCGCGCCGAGGCCCAGGAAGTTCTTCGGGAACAGCCCGGTCAGGAAGGCCCACCAGTCACCGGACTTGCCGGCGTACTTCGCTTCCTGGCTGATGCCGGTTCCGGCGCCGGGCTGCAGCAGCACGCCCAGGCCGATGCCGATCAGCACGGCGATTAGCGAGGTGATCGCGAACCAGAGCAGCGTGTTCCAAGCCAGCCGGGCCGCGTTGGAAACGGCGCGCAGGTTGGAAATTGAGCTGACGACGGCGGTGAAGATCAGGGGGACCACGGCGGTCTGCAGCAGCGAGACGTAGCTCGAGCCGATGGTCTGCAGCGTGGTGCCGAGGGCGTTGGGGTTGGCCTTGGTGCTGCCGGTGTACTTGGCCAGCAGGCCAAGGCCCAGGCCGACGATCAGGGCGGCAATGATCTGGAAGCCGAACGAGCCGGCCCATTTGGGCAGCTGGAACCCGGTCTTTCCAGCGGGTGCGGGGGTGCTTGTCTGAGTGGTCACCGGAACACGCTAGGACCGTTGCCAATAGCATGACGAACGGATGTTGAGAAATGTTACGGCGCCACGGGTGGCCCCGCGCCGCGGAATGCCCGGGCTTGCCGCGCCGGCAGGGGCTTTTGTGAAGTTATTCCGGCAAGCGGTGTGGTGATTGTCTCGTCGCCGGGCCGCCCGGGCCGCCCGGTGAGGCGCGAGATGACGGTTCGCGGCAGTGCTCTGGAGACACACTGCCGCGAACTGCCATCCCGGGCAGCCCACGGAACCCGGCTTACCCCAGGAGCGCGCGCTTGAGGGTGTCCAGGCCCACCGAGCCGATGTTCAGGGCCTTCGTGTGGAAGGCCTTGAGGTCGAAGCCGGGGCGGGATTCCAGCTCTTCCCGGATCTGCTCCCAGAGCCGCTGGCCCACCTTGTAGGACGGGGCCTGTCCCGGCCAGCCCAGGTAGCGGGTGAACTCGAACTTCAGCTGCCCCTCGCTGATCGGCAGGTTGGCGCGGAGGAAGTCAAAGCCCTTCTCCGAGGTCCAGATGCCGCTGCCCCAGCGCTCGGGGACTTCGAGTTCCAGGTGCACGCCGATGTCGAACACCACGCGGGCCGCACGCATGCGCTGCATGTCCAGCATGCCCATGTGGTCGCCGGGATCATTGAGGTAGCCGAGCTCCTGCATGAGCTTCTCCGCGTAGAGTGCCCAGCCTTCGCCATGGCCCGAGGTCCAGCACACGCTGCGGCGCCACTTGTTCAGCAGCTCCCGGCGGTAGGTGGCGGTGGCGACCTGGAGGTGGTGGCCGGGCACGCCCTCGTGGTACACGGTGGTGGTTTCGGCCCACGTGGTGAAGGTGTCTTCACCGGCCGGCACGGACCACCACATGCGGCCCGGGCGGCTGAAGTCCTCCGAGGGTCCCGTGTAGTAGATGCCGCCTTCATCGGTGGGCGCGATCCGGCACTCCAGCGTTTTCATGACGTCCGGGATCTCGAAGTGGACGCCGGCGAGCTCCGCGACGGCTTTGTCGGACAGTTCCTGCATCCAGGCCTGGAGGGCGTCGGTGCCCTTGAGCTGGCGGGCGGGATCGTTGTTGAGGATCTCTTTGGCTTCCTCCACCGTGGCGCCGGGCCGGATTTCGCCAGCCACCCGTTCCTGTTCGGCGATGAGGCGGTCGAGTTCCTGGACACCCCAAGCGTAGGTCTCCTCCAGGTCCACGGTGGCGCCGAGGAAGTCCCGGGAGGCCAGGGCGTAGCGGGCGCGGCCCACAGCGTCCTTGGCCGGGGCGACGGGCAGGAGCTCGGACTCGAGGAAACCTGCGAGCCGGGAGTACGCCACCCGGGCAGCTGCCGCGCCGGCGTCGAGCCGGGACTGCAGTTCCGCCGGGAGCGGGCCGTCCGCGGTCTTGGCGCCGGCGGCGAGCTTGGCGAAGAAGCCGTCGTCCGCGGCGTGCTTGGTGGCCTGCTCGATCACGATCGAAACCTGGCGGGCCGCGGCCACTTTGCCGTCCTGCATCGCCGAACGCAGCGACTCGATGTAGCCGTCGATGGCGGCGGTGACATTGTGGGCCCGGCCCGCGATGTGCTCCCACTGCCCGGCGGTATCCGTCGGCATGAGGTCAAAGATCGCGCGGATGTCCTGGGACGGGGAGGCGATGTTGTTCAGATCGGCCGTGGCCCAGCCCGATTCGTGGATTTCCAGCTGCAGGCCCAGCCGCTCGCGCATGGCGTCGAGGGTGACGGCGTCGACGTCGTCAGCCGGCTCCAGCCCGTCCAGCGCCACAAGTGCCTCGCGGGCGGCGGCCGCGAATTCCTCGTGGCCGGCGGGGGAGAAATCCTGGTACTCCGTCTCGTGCCCGGGCAGGCCGAGTTCGGTGGCGAAGCTCGGGTTAAGCCGGATCAGGGTGTCCGTGTAGGCGTCGGCGACGGCGTCGATGGCCGTCTGCTGGCGCGCGGGGGCAGTGTTGTCTGAGGCGATGATTTCGGTAGTCACCCGACGAGACTAGCCCGGCCGCCGCGGTTATGAAAGAGTCACTGAACTTTTTCGCGAGCAACTCTCCCGTGCAGATTTCGGCTGCGGGCAGGCCCTGCCAGGACGCTGAACCGCGTCGGCTCAGCCCAGGCTGCGGCGCCAGGCCTGCGGACCGGGCCTCGGCGCCAGCCGAAGCTGCTGCCGGCGGACCCAGTGCCGGACGCCGGGGCTTTCCGGTGCCGCCTGCTGGGTCTGCCCCAGGGACAGCACGACGGCGGTCAACGCCGCCAGCTCTTCCGGCGTCGGTTCGCCCTTCACGACTGAGAGAAGCGGCGAGTCGAGGCTGTCGGCGGGTCCTTCTGGCCGTGGGCCCACGCCGGCGAGGGACCCGGCCTGAGCTTGCGAAGGCTGGGAGCCGGTGGGGACTTGCGAGGTTAGGGGGCGGGTGGGGCTCACAGCGGGATGTTCCCGTGCTTCTTGGCGGGCAGGGCGGCCCGCTTGTCCCGGAGGGCGCGCAGGCCCTTGATGATCTGCATCCGGGTCTCGGACGGTGCGATGACGGCGTCCACGTAGCCGAGCTGGGCGGCCTGGTAGGGGTTGAGCAGCTCTTCCTCGTACTGGCGGATCACCTCGGCGCGCTTGGCCTCGACGTCGCCGCCGTCCTCGGCCACCGCGGCGAGTTCGCGGCGGTACAGGATGTTCACGGCACCCTGGGCGCCCATGACGCCGATCTGGGCGGTGGGCCAGGCCAGGTTGAGGTCCGCGCCGAGCTTCTTGGAGCCCATCACGATGTAGGCCCCGCCGTAGGCCTTGCGGGTGATCACGGTCAGCTTGGGCACGGTGGCCTCGGCATACGCGTAGAGCAGCTTGGCGCCGCGGCGGATGATGCCCTGGAACTCCTGGTCCTTGCCCGGCAGGAAGCCCGGCACGTCCACGAGCGTGATGATGGGGATGTTGAAGGCATCGCAGTGCCGGACGAAGCGGGCGGCCTTTTCCGAGGCCGCAATGTCCAGGGTGCCGGCGAACTGCATGGGCTGGTTGGCCACGATGCCAACCGTGTGGCCCTCGACCCGGCCGTAGCCGATGATCACGTTCGGGGCATAGAGGGACTGCATCTCGAGGAAGTGGGCGTCGTCGACAATTTGCTCGATGACCTTGCGCATGTCGTACGGCTGGTTGGCCGAGTCCGGGATCAGCGCGTCCAGGGCGAGGTCGTCGTCGTCGACCTCCAGTTCCTGCTGGTGCTCCAGCACCGGGGCCTCGGCGAGGTTGTTGGAGGGCAGGAAGTCGAGCAGTTCGCGGACGAACTCGACGGCGTCGGCCTCGTCGGAGGCCAGGTAAGTCGAGGTGCCGGTGTTGGCGTTGTGCTGCCGGGCGCCGCCGAGGGTTTCCATGTCCACGTCTTCGCCGGTGACGGTCTTGATGACGTCCGGGCCGGTGATGAACATGTGCGAGGTCTTGTCCACCATGACCACATAGTCGGTCAGGGCGGGGGAGTAGGCCGCGCCGCCGGCGGAGGGGCCCATGATCAGCGAGATCTGCGGGACGACGCCGGAGGCGTGGACGTTGTTGCGGAAGATGTCCGCGAACATCGCCAGGGAGGCGACGCCCTCCTGGATGCGGGCACCGCCGCCGTCGAGGATGCCGACCACGGGGCAGCCGTTGCGCAGCGCGAACTCCTGGACCTTGACGATCTTTTCGCCGTTGACCTGGCTCAGCGAGCCGCCGTAGACGGAGAAATCCTGGCTGTAGACCGCGACCGGGCGGCCGTCCACCGTGCCGTAGCCGGAGACGAGGCCGTCGCCGAGGGGCTTCTTCTTCTCCATGCCGAACGCGGTGGAGCGGTGCACGGCCAGCGCATCGAATTCGACGAAGGAGCCGGCGTCCAGCAATAGGTCGATGCGCTCGCGGGCGGTGTTCTTGCCGCGCGCGTGCTGCTTGGCGATCGCTTCCGGGCCGGAGGGCTGTTCGGCACGGGCCTGGCGGTCGCGGAAATCTGCAATCTTTCCCGCAGTCGTGGTCAGATCGTGGCTCATCAAGTTTCTCCGGCTCTGTCGCAAGGTTGTACGGCGCCCGTCGCGTGGGGTCCTTTGGCTGGAATCCACAAAAGCAGGGCTCTGCTGGCAAGTCTAGTGACGGTATTGGCCGGTGCCGCTGTAGGGAACCTACAATTTTCCCGCCGCGAAGCTCCCTCACCACTTTGTTACCCGCCAGTAACATTGGTCGGCTAGAGTGTGGGCATGACTTCAAGCAACGATGCTTCGGGCACCGCCGCAGGGCCGTACCAGGCCGCCGGTTCCCTCCAGGGCCGCACTGTCCTCATCTCCGGGGGCAGCCGTGGCATCGGCCTGGCCATCGCGCTCCGCGCGGCCCGGGACGGCGCCAACATCGTCCTGATGGCCAAGACCGGCCAGCCGCACGCCAGGCTGGAGGGCACCGTGTATACCGCCGCCGAACAGATCGAGGCCGCCGGCGGCCAGGCCCTGCCGCTGGTCGGCGACGTGCGCAACGACGCCGACGTCGCCGGTGCAGTCGGCGCCGCTGTGGACCACTTTGGCGGGATCGACGTCGTCATCAACAATGCGTCGGCGATTGACCTCTCCACCACCGACGACGTGGACATGAAGCGCTACGACCTCATGCAGGACATCAACGTGCGCGGGACGTTCCTGCTCTCGAAGATGGCGCTGCCGGCCCTGCGCGCCTCCGGGGCCGGGCACATCCTCACCCTCTCCCCGCCCCTGAACCTGGATCCGAAGTGGGCCGGCCTGCACCTGGCCTACACCATGGCCAAATACGGCATGAGCCTGACCACGCTGGGGCTGGCCGAGGAACTCAAGGCCGACGGCGTCGCCGTGAACTCACTCTGGCCGTGTACCTTGATCGACACCGCGGCGATCCGCAACATGCCCGGCGGCGACATGATCGTCAAGGGCGCCCGCAGCCCCGAAATCATGGCCGACGCCGCCCACGCCGTGCTGACCGGTGGCAACGCGGTCCCCGCCCACGGCAGCCGGAGCGGTAACTTCTACACCGATGAACAGGTTCTCGCGGCGGCAGGGGTGACGGACTTCAGCCCGTACAGCCTCGGCGCGCCCGAGAACCAGCTCGTCCCGGACATCTTCCTCTGAACTTGCTGGGTGTTTTGCGGCCGTCTGCCCTGCGGAATTTCCCCTCATTTGGCGGCCGGGCGCCGGAATCAGCGGTGTGTCCGGCCGACACGCCGGACATCCCGGCCAAAGGTGGGGAGTTTCGGCGGAGGCATGTGAGGCAGACGGCCGGGGCCCCGGTGCGCTTTCCTCGGTAGGATTCAAGGATGGAAACCGCGCAGGAAACCCCGGACCGTCCGCCCCTGGACCTGAGTGCCCTCAGCGATGAGGCGTTCCTGTCCGCGAACGGAATTCCGCGCCTGACGGTGCTTGAGTCCACCGGCTCCACCAACGCTGATCTCCTCCGCGGGGTGACCGAGGATCCCGGCGCGTGGCCGGACCTGTCAGTGCTGACCGCCGAGTACCAGAGCGACGCGCGCGGCCGGCTCGACCGCCGGTGGGAGGCGCCGGCCCGCAGTTCGGTCTCCGTCTCCCTGGTGCTCCTGCCAGTCAACGCGGCCGGCCGGCCGCTGCCGACCCACAGGTACTCCTGGCTCTCCCTCCTGGCGGCCCTCGCCCTGCGTGAGGCCCTGACGGAAACGGCAGGCCTTCCGGCGGAACTCAAATGGCCCAACGACGTCCTGGTCCGGGGCCGGAAGATCGCCGGCATCCTGGCCCAGCTCGGCCCGCTCGGCGCCGGCGGCGCGCCGCCGGTCATCCTCGGCACCGGCCTGAACGTCACGCTGACGGAGCCCGAACTCCCGGTTCCCACCGCCACCTCCGTGCTGCTGGAGAATCCCGACACAGTGGACCGGACGGAGCTCCTGAAGAGCTACCTGTCCCGCTTCGCCACCCTGTACCGGAGTTTCTGCAACGCCGACGGCGACCCCACCGCCGGCATGGCCGGTGGCCCGTCGCTGCACAAACGCGTGGAGCACCTCCTCTCAACCCTCGGCAAGCAGGTCCGGGCCCAACTCCCGGGCGACCACGAGATCATTGGCCACGCCACGCGCCTGGACGAATACGGCTCACTCCTGGTGGTCGATGCCGCGGGCCATGAACATGTGGTGACCGCCGGCGACGTCGTGCACCTGAGGCCGTGGAACCCGGCCGGGACCGGCGGCCAGGGCACCGGCAGCGGCGGAGCAGAAAGCGGCTATGCGTAGAGTGCTCCTGCCGGGAGAGCAAGTGATTGTGGTGACCCGGCCCCAGCCCAGGATGCTCATTGTCCCGGCGCTGATGTTCATTGTTGTTCCGGCCTTGGCCGCGTACGCCTGCGCCTGGGTTGTCAAGGGCGGTCCGGCGCGGCTCGTCCCCCTCGTCCCGAAAGAGTGGACGCCCTGGCTCCTCGCCGTGTGCCTGGCGTTGGCGGCGTGGGTGCTGCTGGGCTATTGCCTCCCGCGGGTCATTGCGTGGCACGCCACCCGCTACATCCTCACCAGCCAGCGCATAGTTGCCCGATACGGCATGTTACGGCGGCGCGATGAACAGATACCCCTCGCCGCCGTCCGGCATGTGGCCATTGAGCAATCCTTGTTGCAGCGCCTATTGCACTCCGGGAATATATCCTTGGAGACCGGGTACCCCCTTGGAACGGTGGTCCCCGATGTCCCGGAGGTCGCGACATTCCGTAATTTCCTGCTGGACGCCATCGACGACCTCCCGCAGGGCGAGGTGTCCGGCGCCGATGGCATGACCTACAACCCGGGCGAGGCCTGGCCGTGGGAGACGAGAGAAGGTGGAAGAGATGAACGCTGAGAACGTCCACCAGGACATCGATCTCGCTGCCCCGGATTTGCCCCGGGAGCCCGAGGACGCCGCCGGTTCGGCTGCCGCCGACAGCGACGCCGGGACCGCCTTCGGCGCCGAAGCCGGCGCGCTCATCGAACCCGAACTCGAACCCGACGAAGTCGAGCCCGAAGAACCCGCCGAACCCGAACTCGAACCCGACGAAGTCGAGCCCGAAGAACCCGCCGAACCCGTGGCCCCGCCCACCGGCACGATGTCCGCTGAACGGCTCGCCGCCAAGGCCCTGGAAGCGCGGCTGCTGGGCGGAGAACGCAAGCTTCGGCGTCGTGAAGTCGCCGCCGGTGCGGGGCTCTCGCTGCTCTCTGCCCGGAAACTTTGGCGCGCCCTGGGTTTTCCCAACCTCGGGGATGAAGATGTCGCCTTCACCGAGCGTGACCAGGCCGCCCTGTCCACCATCGTGGACCTGGTGCGCGACGGCAAGCTCACCGAGGAAGCCGCAATCTCCATCACCCGGGCCATCGGCCAGATGACCGACCGGATGGTGGTGTGGCAGATCGAGGCCCTCGTGGAGGACATGGTCCAGGAACATGGCGTGACTGACGCCGTCGCCCGCAAGCGGCTCGTCAGCGAGTTGCCGAACCTGATCGACCCCCTCGAGGAGATGCTCGCCTACTCCTGGCGCCGCCAGCTCAACGCCGGTGTGCAGCGCCTGGCCGTCCGGGCCGAAGCCGGGCTGCAGTCCAGCGAAGAGGGCCGCGAAGGCGACGAGGACGATGCGCCCCTGCCGTTGGCCCGGGCGGTCGGCTTCGCCGACCTTGTCTCGTACACCAGCCTGTCCCGCCGGATGAACGAGAAGACGCTCGCCCAGCTGGTGCAGCGCTTCGAGAACAAGTGCGCCGAAATCATCTCGGTCGGCGGCGGCCGGCTGGTCAAGACCGTCGGCGACGAGGTCCTGTACATTGCCGAGACTCCGGCGGCCGGCGCCGAGATTTCCCTGGCCCTGTCCCGCGCCTTCACCGACGACGAGATCCTGCCCCAGGCCCGCGTGGCCATGGTCTGGGGCCGCATCCTCTCCCGCCTCGGCGACATCTACGGACCCACCGTCAACCTCGCCGCCCGCCTGACGGCTCTCGCGGACCCTGGAACCGTGCTGGTGGATTCGATGACCGCGGCCGCGCTGGAGCAGGACGAACGCTTCGTCCTGGTGCCCCGGCCGGCCGAGGACGTCCGCGGGTTTGGTGAAATCCACCCGGTGCAGCTGCAGCCCGGCAGCGGCCGGGGCCTGATCCTGGACTGAACGCCGGATCAGCCCGCCGGCAGGCCGTGGCGGGCTTCTCAGCTGAGCGGCGCATATGCAATAGTCGGACCGGCAGTTGCGATCCGGCCGGGTTGTGAACGCCGTCAACCCCCGCGCACCAGTGAAGCCGCGCACCACTGTATTGAGGACCGCCATGAACCCATCGCCAGACGCCCCCATCCCGCCCTCGGACGGAAAACAGGGACCGCTACTGCGCTGCGGGTACGGCACGGACCGGGGACTGCGCCGCGAGGCGAACGAGGACTCCTTCATTGCCGCTGACCCCGTCTTCGCCGTCGCGGATGGCATGGGCGGGCACGAGGCCGGCGAAGTTGCCAGCAGCATCTGCGTGCGCACCCTGGCCGAGCTGCCACAGTCCAAGACCGGCAGCCGGGATGCGACGGCGGACATCCTGCAGGAGTACCTGCTCATGGCCGACGCGGGCATTCGTCACGCCACCGGATCGCGTGCCGGAACCACCCTGTCCGGCGTCGTGGTGGTGGAACAACAGGACGTTCCGTACTGGCTTGTCCTCAACATCGGGGACTCCCGCACGTACCGGTACAGCCACGGCCAGCTCGCCCAGATCAGCGTGGACCATTCCGAAGTCCAGGAACTCCTCGACACCGGCCAGATCACCGAGGCCGAGGCCGCCGTGTACCCCCGCAGGCACGTGGTGACACGGGCGCTGGGAACCGGGGATGACTCCGAGGCCGACTTCTGGCTGGTTCCCCTTGAAGACGGCGACCGGATGCTGGCCTGCTCCGACGGCCTCAACGGCGAACTCAGCGATGAGAAGATCGCCGGCATCCTCGCGGCCGAGGCCGACCCCCAGGCGGCCGTGGACGAACTGATCCAGGCGGCCTTGCGAAGCGGCGGCCGGGACAACATCACGGCGATCGTGGTCGACGCCCGGACTGCAAACGCGGACGAGCCAGCCTGACCTCGCGGTCGGCGTCAGACCGAATTCGCGGTTCGTCCCTTAGGATCGCGGGCATGGGGACTAAACCGGATCGAAGGAAAGCAGCGGGCACTGCCGCAACCCTGATTGGAGGGTCCGCGGAAATAATGGACTTCCTGATCCCGCTCTGGGGCGGCATTGAACTCGGCGTCGGGCCAAGCGCGATCGGAGCCCTCGTCGCCCTCGAGCTCGTCGTCTCGGTGATCGCACGTCCGATTTCCGGCTGGCTGGTGGACACCCGGGTGCGAACGACAGCGGCTGCGGCCGGAGCCGTGCTCTACGCGGTGAGTTGCGTCGGCTACGCCGTCGCGACGTCGCTGCCGCTCGCCTTCGCCGCTGCAATTGTTGGCGGTATCGGCGGCGCGTTCTTTTGGATTGCGGTCCGGGCAATCGCGGCCGAGTTCCTCGATCGCGACTCCGGCTCGCTGGCCGGGCTGCTGTCCTCCGAAGCACTCGGATCGTGGTTCTTCTGGATTCCAGCGATGGTCCTGCTGCCTCTGACCGGCTTCAGCGGGGTCTTCGGGACCCTCGCCGTTGCCTGTATTATCGCCGCGGTCCTGCTGCTCCGCGTGCCAAAGTTCCTGGCGCCACCGCAGGAGGAGCCGTTGGACGGGTTCCGGGGCGAAGGCAGGCGCCTCGCCCCGCTGCTGCTGATCGCGCTGATGACCGCAGTCGCCGAGGCCGGTGTGTCGCTGCTCCTGCTGCTTCACCTGCAGAAGGCGCTTGAGCTGGAGGTCTACCAGATTGCACTCATCTAACTGCCGGGCGGCATCGTGCTTACGGTTATGCCACGAGCGCTGCACCGGTTCGTTGAACGGCGGGGCCGGCGTACGGGATACGTCCTCGCGTCCGTCGCGTCGGCACTGACTGCGGCCGGCCTCGCGTTCACGCCCAGCCCGCTCGTGATCGCCGCGCTCTGGGTACTCACGAGTGCCTCATGGGCGATCTTGCTGCCGATCCAGCGGGCAGTCGTAGCTGAGGTCAACCGGCACCGCGTGGGCCGCGGCATGAGCCTGCTGACCAACTCCGAGATGCTCGGGGCAGCAGCCGGGTCGCTGCTGGCGGGTCTGCTGTACGACGGTGGATCGTGGCAGCTCTCATGCCTGATCTTCGCGGGCATCATCCTCAGCGGAATCGTCCTTGGCCCACTCGCGCTCACGAAACTGGGCGTGCGCGACCGCCCGGCCGCCGATCTGGCCGTCGTCAACAGCGGCTAGCACGGCTCTCCACCGGCGCAGAATTCGTCCCCGGGCCGGGCGAGGTGATCACCTGTTCGATCTGTGGCCGGACCGGACCCTGGACCGGACAATGTCGGGGATCTAGGGCAGGATAGGTCTGTGAGCACAGGGAAGACCGCAGCAGAGACCGCAGCAGGGACTGAAGAAGCAGCCGAAGCAGCCCCCGGGCACGTCACGGACCCTCAAGGCCCCGACGGGCAGGTCCCGTCCGGGGACATCCGCGCGGAGTATGAAGACCTTGTGGAGCAGGTCCGCAAGCACCGCTTTGCGTACTACCAGCAGGACGCGCCGATCATCTCCGACGCCGAGTTCGACGAGCTCTACCGTCGGCTGGAAACGCTCGAAGCCATGCATCCGGAACTGGTGGCCAACGATTCGCCCACGCAGGAAGTCGGCGGCGAGGTGTCAGCGGCGTTTGCCGCCGTGCAGCATTTGCAGCGCATGTACAGCCTGGAGGATGTCTTCTCGCTCGAGGAGCTGGAGGCCTGGATGGTCAAGGCCGAGGCGGGCGTCGCCAAGCTCGGCAACGGCGGGAACCCGCCGTCGTGGCTCACCGAACTGAAGATCGACGGCCTGGCCGTCAACCTGCTCTACCGCGACGGCGCCCTGGTCCGGGCCGCAACCCGCGGGGACGGCACCACCGGCGAGGACATCACGCACAACGTCCTGACCATCAAGGAAATCCCGCAGCAGCTCAGCGGCACCGGCTTCCCGGCGGAGGTGGAAGTCCGCGGCGAAGTCTTCATCCCGTCGCAGGCCTTCGCGGAATTCAACGAAGCCCTGATCGAGGCCGGCAAGGCGCCGCTGGCCAACCCGCGCAACGCCGCCGCGGGTTCGCTGCGGCAGAAGGACCCCGCGGAAACCGCCAAGCGGCCGCTGCGGATGTACGTCCACGGCATCGGCGCCCGCGAGGGTCTCGACACCGCCAGCCAGTCCGAGACCTACCGCAAGCTGGCCGAGTGGGGACTGCCGACGAGCCCGTATTTCGAGGTCCTGGCCGGGCTTTCCGACGTGCTCGAATTCATCAAGCGCTACGGCGACAAGCGGCACAGCCTTACCCACGAGATCGACGGCATTGTGATCAAGGTGGACGACTTCGCCACCCAGCGGGCCCTGGGCTACACCACCCGGGTGCCGCGCTGGGCAGTGGCCTACAAGTACCCGCCCGAAGAGGTCCATACCAAGCTGCTCGACATCGCCGTCAACGTCGGCCGCACCGGCCGGGTCACCCCGTACGGCGTGATGGAACCGGTCAAGGTTGCCGGCTCCACCGTGGAGATGGCCACCCTGCACAACCAGGAAGTGGTCAAGGCCAAGGGCGTGAAGATCGGCGACATTGTGGTGCTGCGCAAGGCCGGAGACGTGATACCGGAAATTGTGGGCCCGGTGCTGGCGCTGCGGGACCAGCAGGACCCTCCCGTCCGCGACTTCATCATGCCCACCGAATGCCCCGCGTGCGGCACGCCGTTGGCCCCCGGGAAGGAAGGGGACGTGGACATCCGCTGCCCCAACTCCCGGTCCTGCCCGGCGCAGCTGCGCGAACGCGTCTTCCACCTTGCCGGCCGCGGCGCCTTCGACATCGAGGCCCTCGGTTGGGAAGCCGCCATCGCACTGACCCAGCCGGCCGAGCCCGCGGAGCCGCCGCTGACCACCGAGGCGACATTGTTCGACCTCACTCCGGAGCAGCTCGCGGACGTCCGTGTCCGCCGGGAGAAGCGCTCCAAGGGCGCCGGCACAGGGGAATTCGAGCTGGTGCCCTACTTCTTCACCAAGGCCACCACCAAGACCCCGTCCAAGCCCACGGCCACGACGGACAAGCTCTTCCGGGAGCTGGAAAAAGCGAAATCCCAGCCGCTGTGGCGGATCCTGGTGGCCTTGTCCATCCGGCACGTCGGCCCGCGGGCCTCTCGCGCCCTCGCCACCGCGTTCGGCAGCATGGACGCCATCCGGCAGGCCTCCGAGGAGGAGCTCGCCCACGTGGACGGCGTGGGCCCGGTCATCGCCCAGGCGCTGACTGAATGGTTCGCCGAGGACTGGCACCGCGACATCGTGGACCGCTGGGCGGACGCCGGCGTCCGGATGGCGGACGAACGCGACGAGTCGACGCCCAGGACGCTGGAGGGGCTGACCGTGGTGGTGACCGGGAGCCTCGAGGGCTTCAGCCGCGATGAGGCCAAGGAAGCCATCCTGATCCGCGGCGGCAAGGCGGCCGGATCGGTGTCGAAGAACACCAGTTACGTGGTGGCGGGCGAGAACGCCGGCACCAAACTGGACAAGGCCGAGCAGCTCGGCGTCCCGGTCCTGGATGAGGACGGCTTCCGTGCCCTGCTGGCGAACGGGCCGGCCGGCGAATGAGTTCCCACTCCGCGGGTCCTCCCGCACCTGGCGTTCCGGGGCTGCTCGAACTGGCCAAATCGGCCGCCGCGGCGGGGGCCGCCGTCCTGGCCACCCGAAAGACTGCGGCCCTGGACGTCAGCAACAAGGGCGACTCAGGAGACTGGGTGACCGCCTTCGACCTCGCCGCCGAAGCCGCCGTCCGGGACGTCATCACCGCCGCCCGGCCGTGGGACATCATCACGGGGGAGGAGGGCGGCACCGACCTGCCGGCGGAGCCCAGCGGCTACCGCTGGTCCATCGACCCGCTCGATGGCACCACCAATTTCATCCGCAACATCGTCTACTACGCCACCTCCGTGGCGGTGGCCGACGCCGACGGCGTCTGGCTGGCCGGCGTCGTCAGCGCACCGGCGCTGGGACGCACCTACTACGCGTCCCGCGGCCAGGGCGCCTGGCTCCAGGATCAGGGCCAGGTGACCGCCCTGTTCGGCCCGGTTCCCGGACGGGCCGGCCAGATCCTGGCCACGGGCTTCAGCTACGATCCCGGCGTGCGGGCGGAACAGGCCGCAGGCCTCGGCAGCCTGATGGACGGCTTCGCCGACATGCGCCGGCTCGGGTCCGCGGCGCTGGACCTGTGCCTCGTGGCGGACGGCACGCACGACGCCTACGGTGAGCGCGGGCTCAACGAACACGACTTCGCCGCCGGGGCCCTGATCGCCGAGGAGGCTGGCTGCTGGGTGCGCCGGCCGCGGCTCACCAGCCCCCTGGCCGGCGGCCCCTCCGACGACGAGCGCCTGGCCGCATGGACGTGCGCCGGTCCGCTGGAACTCTCCGGCAAGTTCCCGCTCTAACGTCGTCCCGCCGGGCCGGCTCCACGCTTGTCAGATGCGCCTGAGTGATAGTTCAGTCACGGAAACGGCCTTTCCGGGCAAGGCCCGGGCCGGGCGCCCGTACCATTGACAGGTGCCTTTGCAGATCCTCATTCGCCCCGCCGTTCCGGCCGACTTCGACGCCATAGCGCGCATCACCCGGGACGCCTACCTGGCGGCGGGCTACTTTGAGAGCGCCGACCACCCCTACATGCAGCAGATCCAGAACGTCGGGCAGCGCGCGGCGGCCGCGACGGTTTGGGTCGCCGAGCGTGAGGGCCGGATCCTCGGCTCCGTGACGCTGGCGGTCGCCGGCGAGCCCTACGCGGACATCGCCTTCAGCGACGAGCTCGAGTTCAGGATGCTCGTGGTGGACCCCTCCGTGCAGCGCAGCGGTGCCGGCAAGGCCATGGTCCAGGCCATCATGGAGCACGCCAGGGCCCTGCCCGGTATTCACGCCGTGGCCCTCACCACGGGCGAGAGCTGGGAAAGCGCCCACGGCCTTTACCTGAAGACCGGCTTCGTCCGGGCGCCGGAGCGCGACTGGCTCGTGCCGGGCACGGACATCAAACTGCTCGTTTACCGCCAGGAACTCTAGCCGGGGCGGTGGCCCCGCGCAGGTCCGCCGACACAAAGCAACCCGGTTTGGCGGCCCGGCCGTCCGGCGCCCTACAGTTGTGCCGATCCCTGCGGCAACTGCGAAAGGCCCACCATGCGCAAGACCTTCGGTACCGGCTCCACCTGGGAACAGACCCTCGGCTATTCCCGGGCTGTCCAGGTGGACAACACCCTCTACATCTCCGCGACCGCCGCCAGCGGCGAGGACGGAATCGTGGGCGAAGACTTCTATACCCAGACCAGCTACATCCTGCAGAAGCTCGGCGCCGTGCTGGCCGACGCCGGCTTCGGTTTCGAGGACGTGGTGCAGTCCAAGCTGTACCTGACGGACATCAGCCAGTGGGAAGAGGCCGGCCGGGCCCACGGCGAGGTCTTCGGCGACATCCGCCCCACGCTCTCCCTCGTTCACGTGCTGCCGTTCCTGGATCCCAAGATGCTCGTCGAGATCGAACTCGTCGCCCAAAAGAGCGCCGCCTAGGGCCAAAGCGACGCTTGCCTGGGGCGTTGCGGGGGCCGGGGGGACTCTGGCGGAACCGCCGGACTTGGAGTATGAAGAGCGCATGACCAAGGCACCCGGGCAGGGGCCCACCAGGATCCCCCTCATCGGCCAGTTCCGCTCCTATGACCGCTCGTGGCTGCGCGGCGATCTGATTGCCGGGGTCACCGTCGCGGCCCTGATCGTTCCGAAGAACCTTGGGTACGCAGGCATCGCCGGGATTCCGCTGCAGAACGGGCTGTATGCCGCGGCCGCCGGCGCCATCGTGTACGCGATCTTCGGCACGTGCCGGCAGATCTCGATGGGCCCGAGCTCGGGCCTGGCGGCGGTGGCCGCGAGTGCCGTGCTCGCGGCAGGCATCACCGGCGAACAGGATATCGCCTCGTTCGTTGCCGGAATCACCCTCGCCTCCGGGATCCTGTTCCTGATTCTTGCCGTCTTCAAGATGGGCTGGATTGCGCAGTTCCTCTCGAAGGCCGTGGTCACCGGCTTCCTTTTCGGCGCGGCGATCGACGTCGTGATCGGGGAGCTCCCCAAACTCACCGGGACCGAGGTCACCGGCTCCAACCCGCTCCAGGAGCTGTGGTCGTGGCTGGGCACCCTGGGCGAGGCGCAGCCGACCACCGTGGTGGTGGGGGTCATCGCGCTGGCTGTCGTCTTCGGGCTGAAAGCCATCGCTCCCCAAGTCCCCGGCGCCCTGGTCCTGGTGGTGGGCGGACTGGCGGCGGAGGCGCTCTTCGGTCTCGGGGCCAAAGGCGTGGCCCTGGTAGGCGACGTACCCAGCGGGCTGCCCTCGCTGCAGGTCCCGGACGGCCAGCTCATGTGGGACCACGTCGGCACCGTGGCGCTCGCGGCGGTGGCGCTGGTCCTGATCGGTTTCTCCCAGACCGCCGGGGATGCGAGGGCGTTCGCTGCCAAACACCGCTACCAGATCGACATCAACCAGGAATCCATTGCCCAGTCAATGGCCAACATCGCCTCGGGTCTCTTCAAGGGGATGCCCGTCTCGACGAGCCTGTCCGCGAGCTCGCTGAACGACCACTCGGGGGCGAAGACCGGACTGGCCTCCCTCACCTCCGGGATCACCGTCCTGCTCACGCTGCTCTTCCTGGCGCCGCTGTTCTCGATCCTGCCCAAGCCCGTGCTGGCGGCGCTGATCATCGAGGCCGTCGTCATGGGCATGATGAACGTGCCCGAGCTGCGGCGGCTGGCCCGCGTGCAGAAGTTCGACTTCTGGATTGCGGTCGCGGCGATCATCGGGACCCTCATCTTCGGCGTGCTGGCGGGCGTCGTCATTGGGATCGGGCTCTCGCTCATCTGGCTCGTCCGGGTGGCGACCCATCCGGAGATGCCCGACCTGGGCCGCGAGCCCGGTACCCAGGTCTTCCGCGACGCCGGTGAGCACCCCGGCGACGAGACCGTTCCCGGCATTGCCGTGATCCGGTTCGACGGCGGCCTGTTCTTCGCCACGGCCGATGCACTGGAGGACCGCCTGCGCGACGTCATCCAGTCGACGCCGGGGCTCACCGGGATCGTGCTCGACTGCGGCGGGATCAACTTCGTCGACTCGCAGGGGGCGGCAAAGGTGGCGGACATCGTCATCCTCGCCCGGGAGGCCGGGGTCAACCTGCGCCTGACCCGGCTGAAGCCCGCGGTCCGGGCGGTCCTGGATCGGGACGGCGTGATCGAGCGCATCGGGGCGGACATGATCCACGGCAACATCCACAGGGCCGTGCAGGCGGAGCAGGCGGCGGCACAGAAGGAGCCCGACGGCGCCTAAGTTGGCTTCGCTGCTTGTGTCGCGGCGCCTAGTGGCCGGCCGGGGCGGGGATTCCGTAACGGTGCTCGGGCCGCCCGGTGGTGCCGTAGCGCAGCTGGATGTCGACGGCGCCGTCGTCCGCCAGCGCGGACAGATACCGCTGGGCGGTGGCCCGGGACACGCCGACCCGGGCGGCGACGTCGGCGGCCGAATACTGCTCGCCCGGCACCAGGGATTCCAGCACCGCGGCCTCGGTGGCGGAGCGGGGACGTGCCGAGGCGACGACGTCGCCCGGGATCAGGGCGCGCTTGGCGCGCTCCACCGTCTCCTGGCTGACGGAGCCCGGCTGGGCCAGGATCCGGCGGTAGCGTGCATAGGAGCGCAGCTGCTGCGAAAGGGATTCGGCTGTGAAGGGCTTGAGCAGGTAGCCCAGTGCCCCGCGGCGGAACGCGAGGCGCAGCGAGGCCGTGTCCGAGGCCGCGCTGAGGATCACGGTGTCGACGTCCAGCTGGTGCAGCAGGTCCAGGCCCGAGGCGTCCGGCAGGTAGACGTCCAGCAGCACCAGGTCCGGGCGGAGGCTGTGGATGGCCTGCAGCGCCTGGGACGCCGAGCCGGCCGGCGGCAGCGCCAGGAAGCCGGCCACCGAATCCACATAGGCGGCATGCAGCTTGGCGACGTGGAAATCATCGTCGACAATCAGCACCCTGAAATCCTCAGACATCGTTGTCCTCCCGGTTTGCTTCAGTGATTCCAGGTTCGGTATTTCCCGGCAGCGTTGGCCCCGGTTCGGTGGTTCCCGGCAGCGTGGCGACGAAAACGGCGCCCGGGCCGCCGGGGGAGCCGGCCTCGAGCACCCGCACGTCTCCGCCGCGGCGGCGCGCGAGCTGCCGGGACAGCGCCAGCCCCAGGCCCTGCCCTCCGCCAGGGCGCGCGGGCCGGACCGAGGTCGTGTAGCCCTCCGCGAAGACCCCCTCGGTCTCGGCGGCTGTTATTCCGCCGCCCAGGCCGTCGCCGGAATCGGCCACCACAATGTGGAGTGTGCCGGCGCCTCCGTTGATGCCCGGTTCGTCCAGCACTTCGACTTCCACCCAGCGCTCGGCCGCGGAACCGGCGACGGCGGCGTTCACGGCGTTGTCGATCAGGTTCCCCATGACTGTGGTGACGTCCTGGGGTTCGGTGACGTGGCCGCGGACCACGGATTCCGGCCCGAGGCGGAGGCTCACGCCGCGCTCGTCCGCCTCGACGCCCTTGGCACCGAGGAAGGCCTGCAGGTAGGGGTCCTGGAGCAGCTCGGCCTGGTCCACCGGGAATGCCAGCGGCCCGGTGCCGGCCAGTTTGGCGAGATAGTCCTGGGCCTGCTGGGGCTGGCCGATGCTCATGAACCCGGCGATCGTGTGCAGCTGGTTGGCAAACTCGTGGCGTTGCGCCCGCAAAGCCGCGGACATGGTGCCGACGGCGTCGAGCTGGCGGGTCAGCTGCTGCAGCTCGGTCCGGTCCCGCAGCATCACCACCCAGCCCAGGTCCTCGCGGCCGTGGAGGGCCTTGCGGGCGCTCACCACCAGCACCTGGCCGCCGGCCACGAGTTCCACCGCCTCGCCCTCGGCCGCATCGGCCCGGGTCAGGGCCTTGAGCTGCTCCGGGACCGGTGCGGCGGCCCAGGCCGTGCCCGCGAGGTCCGGGACACCGAGCAGCCGCTGGGCGGCGGCGTTGAAAACGCTGACCCTGCCGTCGGCCGAAACGCCGATCACGCCGTCGTCGACGCCCTGCAACACGGCCACCTGGTCGTGCACCAGGGTGCTGATCTCCTCGGGTTCGAGCCCGAGGGTCAGCCGCTGGAGCCGACGCCGCAGCAGGAAAGAGGCGAGCACGCCGGCCAGCAACGCGCCGGCGGCCGTGACGGCGATGGGGATGATGTCCCGGGCCAGGCTTTGGCTGATCGTCTCGGTGGAGTAGCCCACGCTCACCTCGCCAACCACCGCCGTCGAGTCCGGGGCATACACCGGGACCTTGGCGCCGGCGGACGGGCCCAGCGTGCCCGTGTTCCGCGTGGTGACCTCCCGGCCCGCGAGGGCGTCCGAGGGGTCGGTACTGACCTTTTCGCCCAGCCGCTCCGCGTCGGGGTGCGCCAGCCGGATACCGGTCTCGTCCGTAATGACCACGAACAGGGCCCCGGTGCGGGTGCGGGCACCCTCCGCGGCAGCCATCAACGGACCGGCCAACAACTCGGCGGCCGGGGGAGCGGCGGGAAGAGCGCTGATGGACTGGACCTCTGCCCGCACTGAGGGGTCAGAGGCCACCGTCCGGGCCAGGGTCAGCGCCTGGTTCTCCGCCTCGCGGCCCAGCCGGTCATAGCTCAGCCAGGCGTGGACGGCGCTGCTCAGCAGCACCACCAGCGCCACGACGCCGAGCTGCAGCAGCAGTGTCTGGGTCGAAAAGCGCAGGGCCGGCAGAGCTGTGCGGCGCTTCATCGGGCTCCTGCCTGGGGTTGGTACGGACGTGAGCAAAATGCGCAAAATGCATCCAATAAGCAGTATGCCAATCAATTGAGCCAAAGGCCCAGTCGTGACGGGCGCCACTCTAACGTCTGTAGTGCGCATCACACCGGAGTGGTGTCATTCAACGAAGAAGGAGCCGGCCGTGCTGGTATTACTAGGATTCGCCATGATCGCGGTATTCATGGTGCTGATCATGACGAAGAAGTTGACGCCGGTGCTGGCGCTCATCATTGTTCCCACAGTCTTCGGGCTTTTCGCGGGCGCGGGCCTCGGGATCGGCCCGATGGTCATGGACTCCATGAAATCCATGACCTCCACCGCCGCGCTGCTGATGTTCGCGATCATCTACTTCGGGCTGATGATCGACGTCGGGCTCTTTGACCCCCTGGTCCGGTTCATCCTGCGCAAGCTCGGCAACGACCCCGCCAAGGTGGTCCTGGGCACGGCCATCCTCGCGGCAGCGGTCTCCCTCGACGGTGACGGCTCCACCACCTTCATCCTCACCACCGCGGCGATGCTGCCGGTCTACCTGCGGCTGAAGATGAGCCCCGTGGTCCTGACCTGCGTGGCCGGCCTGGCCAACGGCACCATGAACATCCTGCCCTGGGGCGGCCCGACCGCCCGCGCCGCCTCCGCGCTGAAGCTCGACGTCAACGATGTCTTCGTGCCCATGGTCCCGTCCCTCATCGCCGGGCTCATCGTCGTGCTGGTCTTCTCCTGGCTGCTCGGCCTGCAGGAACGCAACCGCCTCCGCGCCGTCGCCCCCGAGATCTGGGGTGTCCCGGATACAGCCGCAGCCTTCGACGGCGACGCAGACGGCGCAGCCGGCGGCAGCGCGGCCGGCGGTACCGGAATCCGCCGCGGCCGCAAGGGCCCCGGCGCCTCGCCCGCCGGGCTCTCCCCGGAAGGATCGTCCGTTGCAGTGCTGGAGCGCGCCGATTCCCTCGTTGACGACCGCGACTCCGCCATGGCCGACACCGCCCTGGACCCCAACCGCAAGACCCTCCGTCCCAAGCTGTTCTGGTTCAACCTCGGCCTCACGGTCGCGGTCATGGTGACGCTCGTCGCCAACGTCATTCCGCTCCCGTTCGTCTTCATGGTCGGCTCCGCCATCGCCCTGCTGGTCAACTTCCCCAAGGTCAAGGACCAGAGCGCCCAGCTGATCGCGCACGCTCCCTCGATCGTCGCCGTCGTCAGCATGGTCATGGCCGCCTCGGTCCTGACCGGCGTCCTCAACGGCACGGGCATGGTCAAGGCCATGTCGGAATGGCTGGTCCAGATCATCCCGTCCGACATGGGTCCGCTGATGGCCGTGATCACCGGCGTCCTGAGCATCCCGATGACGTTCTTCATGAGCAACGACGCCTTCTACTTCGGCGTCCTGCCGGTCCTGAGCGAAACGGCGGCCCACTACGGCGTCAGCGCTGCCGACATGGCCCGTGCTTCCATCACCGGCCAGCCCTTCCACCTCCAGAGCCCCCTGGTCCCGGCCATCCTGCTCCTGGTCTCCCTCGCGAAGGTGGACCTGGGCGACCACCACAAGAAGGTCCTGTGGCGCACGGCCGTGATCTCCCTGGTGATGCTCGGCGTCGGAGTGCTCACCGGAGCCATCGGCATCGGCTAACCACTCCCAACAACACCAACCAACGCGGGGTCACTTACGGCCCATTCGGGACCTCCGGATGGACCGTAAGTGACCCCGCGTTGTTTGTGGTCGTCGTTCCAGGCGGCGGACAGTAACCACCGTCCAACCCACGTAGACTGGGACGGAAAATTATCCATACCTTGCAGGGGAGATCCATGGCTGCGATCAACCGCGACGACGTCGCGCATCTCGCGCAACTCGCGCACATCGAGATGAGTGCTGAAGAGCTGGACAGGATGGCCGGCGAACTCGCCGTCATCGTGGATTCAGTGAAGTCCGTCAGTGAAGCCGCCGGTGATGACGTCCCGGCCACGTCCCACCCGATTCCGCTGACCAATGTGTTCCGCGAGGACGTCGTGGGCCACACGTTTACGGCCGAGCAATCCCTCTCCGGTGCCCCCGACGCGTACGAAGGCCGTTTCAAGGTCCCGGCAATCCTGGATGAGGACTAAGACCATGACTGAGAACAACGAACTGATCCGCCTCTCCGCCGCCGCGCTCGCCGAGAAGCTGGCCGCCCGCGAGATCACCGCCGTCGAGGTCACCCAGGCCTACCTGGACCGCATCGCCGCCGTCGACGGCAAGGTCCACGCCTTCCTCCACGTCAACACCGACGAGGCGCTCGCCGTCGCCGCCGAAGTGGATGCGATCCGCGCCGCCGGCGGTGCCGCCGCCGAAGGGCTGCACGTCCTCGCGGGCGTCCCGATCGCCGTCAAGGACCTCATCGTCACGATCGGCCAGCCCACCACGGCCGGCTCGAAGATCCTCGAAGGCTGGCACAGCCCCTACGACGCCACCGTCGTCGAGCGCCTGCGCGCCGCCAAGATGCCGATCCTGGGCAAGACGAACCTCGACGAATTCGCGATGGGCTCCTCCACCGAGCACTCCGCCTACGGGCCCACGCACAACCCGTGGGACCTGGAGCGCATCCCGGGCGGTTCCGGCGGCGGCTCCGCTGCCGCCGTCGCGGCCTTCGAAGCCCCGCTGGCCCTCGGCACGGACACCGGCGGATCCATCCGCCAGCCCGGCGCCGTCACCGGCACGGTCGGCGTCAAGCCCACCTACGGCGGCGTATCCCGCTACGGCGCCATCGCCATGGCCTCCTCGCTGGACCAGATCGGCCCGGTCTCGCGCACCGTTCTCGACTCGGCCCTGCTGCACCAGGTGATTGGCGGGCACGATCCGCGCGACTCCACCTCGCTGCCGGACCCGCTCGAGGACCTCGTGGCCGCGGCCCGGACCGGCAACGTCGAGGGCATGAAGATCGGCATCATCAAGGAACTCCACGGCGAGGGCTACCAGGCCGGCGTCGAGAACCGCTTCAACGAATCCCTCGAGCTGCTCAAGGGCGCGGGCGCCGAAATCGTCGAGGTCTCCTGCCCCAACTTCAAGTACGCCCTGGGCGCCTACTACCTGATCATGCCGTCGGAGGCCTCCTCCAACCTGGCCAAGTTCGACGGCGTCCGCTACGGCCTGCGGGTCCTGCCCAAGGACGGTCCCATGACCATCGAGCGGGTCATGGGCGCCACCCGCGCCGCCGGCTTCGGCGACGAGGTCAAGCGCCGCATCATCCTGGGCACCTACGCCCTGAGCGCCGGCTACTACGACGCCTACTACGGCTCAGCCCAGAAGGTGCGCACCCTGATCCAGCGCGACTTCGACGCCGCCTTCGAAAAGGCCGACGTGCTGATTTCCCCGACGGCGCCGACCACGGCGTTCAAGCTCGGCGAGAAGCTCAACGACCCGCTGGCGATGTACCTCAACGACGTCGCCACCATCCCGGCGAACATGGCAGGCGTCCCCGGCCTGTCCCTGCCCGGCGGCCTGGCCGACGAGGACGGACTGCCCGTGGGCATCCAGCTCCTGGCCCCGGCCCGCCAGGATGCCCGCCTGTACCGCGTCGGCGCGGTCCTGGAATCCCTGCTCGAGGCGCAGTGGGGCGGCCCGCTGCTGGAAAAGGCCCCCTCGCTCACTGCTACTTCTGCGGCTGCCGCCGCCTCAAGCCACGGAGGCTCACACTAATGACTGACGCAACCCTCAGCTTCGAAGAGGCGATGGACAAGTACGATCCCGTCCTGGGGTTCGAGGTCCACGTGGAGCTCAACACCAAGACCAAGATGTTCTCCTCCGCGCCGAACGTCTTCGGCGATGAGCCGAACACCAACGTCAACGAGGTGGACCTCGGCATGCCCGGCGTGCTGCCGGTGGTGAACAAGACCGCGATCGAGTCCTCGATCAAGATCGGCCTGGCGCTGAACTGCAAGATCGCCGAGAAGTGCCGCTTCGCCCGGAAGAACTACTTCTACCCGGACACCCCGAAGAACTTCCAGACCTCCCAGTACGACGAGCCCATCGCGTACGACGGCTACCTTGACATCGAGCTCTCCGACGGCACCGTGTTCCGGGTCGAGATTGAACGCGCGCACATGGAGGAGGACGCCGGCAAGCTGACCCACATGGGCGGCGCCACCGGCCGCATCCAGGGCGCGGACTACTCCCTGGTGGACTACAACCGTTCCGGCGTGCCGCTGGTCGAGATCGTCACCAAGCCGATCGAGGGCGCTGGCAGCCGCGCCCCCGAACTCGCCAAGGCCTACGTGGCCGCCGTCCGCGAGATCGTCAAGAACCTCGGGGTCTCGGACGCGAAGATGGAGCGCGGCAACGTCCGCTGCGACGCCAACGTCTCGCTGCGCCCGCACGGCCGCGAACGTTTCGGCATCCGCTCGGAGACCAAAAACGTCAACTCACTGCGCGCCGTCGAACACGCGGTCCGCTACGAGATCCAGCGGCACGCCGCCGTGCTGGACTCCGGCGAGCCGGTCATCCAGGAAACCCGCCACTGGCACGAGGACACGCGGACCACGACGTCGGGCCGGGCCAAGTCCGACGCCGACGACTACCGCTACTTCCCGGAACCTGATCTGGTCCCGATCACCGCGTCCCGCGAATGGGTCGAGGAGCTCCGGGCCACGCTGCCCGAGCCGCCGGCCGCGCGCCGCAAGCGGCTGCAGGCCGACTGGGGCTACTCGGACCTGGAGTTCCGCGACGTCGTCAACGCCGGCGTCATGGACGAGATCGAGGAAACCATCGCCGCCGGCGCCACTGCCACCGTGGCCCGCAAATGGTGGATGGGCGAGATCGTCGGCCGCGCCAAGAACGCCGACGTCGATCCCGGCCAGCTGGGCGTCAACCCGGCCACCATCGTGGAACTGAACAAGATGGTTGAGGACGGCAAGATCAACAACAAGATGGCCTCCGAGGTCCTGGACGGCGTGCTCGCCGGCGAAGGCACCCCGGCGGAAATCGTCGAGAAGCGCGGCCTCGCCGTGGTCTCCGACGACGGCCCGCTCCTGGAAGCGATCGACGCGGCCCTCGCCGCGCAGCCCGGCGTCGCGGACAAGATCCGCGGCGGCAAGATCCAGGCGATCGGCGCGATCGTCGGCGGGGTCATGAAGGCCACCCGCGGGCAGGCCGACGCCGGCCGCGTGCGCGAGCTGATCCTCCAGCGCCTCGGCGTCGAGGGCTAGCCCCTAGCCGCCCACTAAATCGGTCATGATGGTCTGCAGTGCTTCGCAGACCATCATGACCGATGTGCGTTTAAGGTTCTCCGGCCGGGCCAGGACGTCGATCCGGCGCCGGGTGCTGATGCCCTCCAGCGGCCGCAGCACAATGTCCGGGTTCAGCACAGGCCGCGCGGTGTGCCGCGGCAGCAGGCCGATCACGCCGCCGGCCGCCACGAGCGCCGCCACGGTCGAGTAGTCGTTGATACGGTGCACGATGTTCAGCTCACGGCTGGAGACCGCCGCGACGGCGGAAAGCACGTCGGCGGGGGAGTAGCCGGCGCGGCTCGTCACCCACGGTTCGCCCACGACGTCGTCCGCCGTCACCGCGCGCTGGCCGGCCAGCCGGTGCCCGGCCGGCAGCGCCACGTCCAGCGGCTCATGCGCGAGCGGGATCACCGCGACGCGTTCCTCGGGCCAGCGCGGGCTGTGGTCCATCCGGTGCGCCAGGACCAGGTCGTAGCGCGCCGTCAGGGCCGGGAAATCCTGTTGCGCGACGTCCTCGTCGGAGAGCAGGATCCGCGGCTGGCCCGGGCCGTCCAGCAGCCGGGCCAGCGGCGCGAACAATGCCTGCCCGGCGCTGTGGAAACCGCTGAGCGTCACCGGCGCCACCGGTGAGCCGTGGTAGGCGCCGATCGCCATCTTCGCATCCGCCATCGCGCTGACCACCGCGGCCCCGGCGTCCGCCAGCACCTGCCCGGCCTCCGTGAGCACCAGGTTCCGGCCCTCCTTGCGGGTCAGCGGCACCTCCACGGTCTTCTGCAGCGCGGCCAGTTGCTGGGACACGGCCGACGGCGTCACCAGGAGGGTTTCGGCGACGGCCTTGACGCTGCCCAGTGCTCCGAGTTCGCGCAACATCTCCAGCTGGTGGATTTCCATGCCAGCCATTCTATGCAACAGCAATTGCTAATTCGTCGATTGAGAAGAATTCGGTTGTGCTAATGCTTTCTGGTGGGTCTAATGGGGTGAGTTGACCCACACGCCGGCCCCGCATGCGGAACAGAACACGCGGAACAGAACGCGCGGAGCAGGACCCCAAAAGCACAGTTAGGAAGGCCCATGAAGGCTCTCTACAAAGCCGGCGCCCACGCAGGATTCGAGCTCGTCGACCGTCCCGAGCCGGAGACCGGCCCCGGGGACGTCAAGATCCGCGTCATGACCACCGGCATCTGCGGCACGGACCTGCACATCCAGGCCTGGGACGCCTGGGCGCAGGGCATCATCAACGCCCCCCTGATCGCCGGCCACGAGTTCTACGGCGAGGTCGTGGAGACCGGCGAGGACGTCCTGGACGTCAAGGTGGGGGACCGGGTCTCCGGCGAAGGCCACATCGTCTGCGGAATCTGCCGCAACTGCCGCGCCGGCCGCCGGCAGATGTGCATCAACACCGTCAGCGTCGGCGTCCAGCGCGACGGCGCCTTCGCCGAGTACGTGGTGATCCCCGAGACCAACGTCTGGGTCCACCAGGACCCCTCGGTCACCCCGGAACTCGGCGCCATCTTCGACCCCTTCGGCAACGCCGTCCACACCGCTCTGAGCTTCCCGCTGGTCGGCGAGGACGTGCTGATCACCGGCGCCGGACCCATCGGCCTGATGGCGATCGCCGTCGCCCGGCACGCGGGCGCCCGCAAGATCGCGATCACCGACGTCTCCGCGCCCCGGCTGGAACTGGCCCGCAGGCTCGGCGTCGACCTCGCGATCGATGTCTCGAAAATGCGGGTCAAGGACGCCCAGCGCGAACTCGGCATGCGCGAAGGCTTCGACATCGGCATGGAAATGTCGGGACACCCCACCGCGCTGCCTGAGATGATCGACAACATGAACCACGGCGGCCGGATCGCGATGCTGGGACTGCCCAGCCAGTCCATCGACATCAACTGGGGCAAGGTGGTCACGCACATGCTGACCATGAAGGGCATCTACGGCCGCGAAATGTTCGAGACCTGGTACGCGATGAGCGCCATGCTCTCCTCCAACCCTGCCCTGCACGCGAACATCTCGGCCGTGGTCACGGACACGCTGCCGGCCACCGACTGGGAAAAGGGTTTCGAGGTGGCCCGCGCCGGCGTCGGCGGCAAGGTGGTCCTCGACTGGACCGTTTTCTAGGCCCCTTTCCTGACCGCGCGCTTCCGGGCCCCTGCCGGACAGCGCCTTCCACGCACAGCATTCCGCCCCCGCATCCAACCAGCCGAGGAGCCAACCCATGTATTCAGCCATCAAGGACCAGCTGCAGCACGAACTCGATGAGATCCGCAGCGCCGGTCTGTTCAAGACCGAACGGCACATCGACTCGCCGCAGGCCAACCGCATCAAGGCCGGGCAGATCGGCGAGACCGGCGCCGACGTGCTGAACTTCTGCGCCAACAACTACCTGGGCCTCGCCGACCACCCGGACATCATCGCCGCGGCGAAGACCGCCATGGACGAGCGCGGCTTCGGCATGGCCAGCGTGCGCTTCATCTGCGGCACCCAGGACCTGCACCTGGCACTGGAAAAGCGTGTCTCGGCGTTCCTCGGCACCGAGGACACCATCCTGTTCTCCAGCTGCTTCGACGCCAACGGCGGCGTGTTCGAGTCCCTCTTCGGCCCGGAAGACGCCGTCATCTCGGACGCCCTGAACCACGCGTCCATCATTGACGGCATCCGGCTCTGCAAGGCCCAGCGCTTCCGCTACGCCAACCAGGACATGGCGGACCTCGAATCGAAGCTGATCGAGGCCACCACGCAGGAGAACCCGGCCCGCCGCAAGATCATCGTCACGGACGGCGTCTTCTCGATGGACGGCTTCCTGGCCCCGCTCGAAGCGATCTGCGACCTCGCCGACAAGTATGACGCCCTGGTCATGGTGGACGATTCACACGCGGTGGGCTTCATGGGAGCCACCGGTGCCGGCACGCCGGAACACGCCGGCGTCTCGGACCGCGTGGACATCTACACCGGCACCTTCGGCAAGGCCCTCGGCGGCGCCTCCGGCGGCTACGTCTCGGGCCGCGGTGAGGTGGTGGCGATGCTCCGCCAGAAGGCCCGCCCCTACCTGTTCTCCAACTCGCTGGCCCCGGCGATCGTCGCGGCCACGCTCAAGGCCCTGGACCTCGTGGAAAACTCCGGCGAACTGCGCGGCAAGCTCTTCGCCAACGCTGAGCTCTTCCGCAACCGCATGTCCGAGGAGGGCTTCGACCTGCTCCCCGGCGAGCACGCGATTGTCCCGGTGATGTTCGGCGACGCCGTCATGGCCGCCAAGGTGGCCGATGCCATGCTCCACAACGGCGTCTTCGTCACGGCGTTCAGCTACCCGGTGGTGCCCAAGGGCGCCGCCCGGATCCGCGTCCAGCTTTCGGCCGCGCACAGCGCCGACGACGTCGAAGCCTGCGTCCAGGCGTTCGTGCGCAGCCGCGCGGCGGTGGCAGCAGCCTAGCCCGCCTGATCGCCGGGCCGGGCCCCCGCTTTCAGCACGGGGTCCGGCCCCACCCTGCCCGGCCTTGCCCCGGCCTTGCTCGTTCATCCAGGCGTCCTCCTCGGGCTTGTCCGCGGGACATGCCCAGCTCCGGCAGCGAGGACTGGACATAATGCCACTCTGTCCAACGGCCACGACCAGCGAGGGGCATGTCCCTGGCCGGCACGCCGCAACGGGGGACATGTCCAGCCGGGCGGACCCGGGAAGGGCATGTCCCGGGCCTGGCCGCCGCAACGGGGGACATGTCCAGCTCCGGCAGCGAGGACTGGACATAATGCCACTCTGTCCAACGGCCACGACCAACGAAGGGCATGTCCCGTGCCGGTACGCCGCAACGGGGGACATGTCCAGCTCGGGCAGCGAGGACTGGACATAATGCCACTATGTCCAACGGCCACGACCAACGAGGGGCATGTCCCGGGCCGGCCCGCCGCAACGAGGGACATGTCCAGTCGTGCGGACCATGGCAGGGCATGTCCCGGGGCGGTGTGCACAATTTGTCCAAGCAGCCGGGGTTCCAAGAAGGTTGCCGCCAAACTCGGAATCGTGGAGAGGGCATGTGCCGAGAACACCGTGAGCCACTGGATTTCAACGCCCTGGGACCCAACAACGGCGCAGGTGATGACTGTGGGACCCGATTGACGTTGCCCGCCCGGGAGCAGGTTGCGGCAAACGCCGGATACCGGGACGTGATCACCTGACCCGACGATCTGCAAGGATGGGATCATGTCAGCTCATTACGATGTCGTAATTGTCGGCGGCGGGATCGCCGGCCTGTCCCTTGCCTCCGCCTTGGCCGGGCACTGCAGCGTGGCCCTGATCGAAGCCGAGCAGACCCTGGCCTACCACACCTCGGCCCGCTCCGCCCGGCAACTGATTCCCAGCTACGGCCCGCCCGTGGTCCAGGAGCTCACCGTCCGGACGCTCGACCTCATCGCGGCCCAGGACGCCGAACGTCCGGAACCGGTGCTCACCCCGCGCAGCTTCATGCTGATCGGGGACGACGCCACCGTCCGGGCGGAGGCAAGCGGACACATGCAGCGGATCACCCACGCCGAGGCACTGGATCTGTGCCCGGCCCTGGTCCCGGATTCGTTCAGCGCCGCCGGGCTGGACACCGGGTCCTTCGCCTGCAACGCCCCCGTGCTGCTCGAGGACCACCGGCGGCTCGCCGTGGCCGGCGGCGTGGACATCATTACCGGCGCCAGGGTCCATTCCGCCCAGCGGCTGGGCACCGGCTGGGAACTGGGCGCCGGGCAGGAAGGCTTCCAGTCCGCCGTCGTGGTCAATGCCGCCGGTGCCTGGGCCGACGAGCTCGCCGTCCTCAGCGGCGTCGAGAAGCTCGGCCTGCAGCCGTACCGGCGCACCGCGGCGATCGTCGACGTCGAGAATCCCCTCCCGGAAGCCAGCCCGATGGTGGCGGCGGCCGATGACAGCTTCTACTTCCGGCCGGACAACGGCCAGGTCCTGATCTCGCCCGCCGAACACGTGCCGAGCGGGCCCGAGGACGCCCGGCCCTATCCCGGCGACGTCGAACGGGTCATCGCCCGGCTCAACGAGATCACGACGCTCGGGATCCGGAACGTCCGCACGGCCTGGACGGGGCTGCGGACGGAGGCGGCCGACGGCGTCCCGGTGGTGGGGTTCGACGCCGAGGCCACCGGATTCTTCTGGCTCGCCGGCCAGGGCGGGTATGGATTCCAGACCTCATCCGGCGTCGCGGAACTGGCCGCCGGGCTGATCCTCGCCGGCCAGGGCACCGCCCCGGCCCTGACCCCGGCTGTGCCCCTGGCTGTGTCCCCGTCCACCGAGGCCAGTCCGGCATCCCGGACACTGGAGGCGCTGGCCGCAACCCGCTGGTCCATCCGGCGCTGAAGAATGGATCCATGAGTACCCTCATCACCAACATCGCCGAACTGATGACCCAGGACGCGGAACACCGCGTCCTCCGCGACGCGGCGGTGGTAATCGAGGGGGAGCGGATTTCCTGGCTCGGGCCCGCGGCCGACGCCCCGGCCGCGGACGAACGGGTGGATGCCGGTGGCCGGGCGCTCCTCCCGGGCTGGGTCGACTCGCACACGCACCTGATCTTCGCGGGGGACCGCACTGCCGAGTTCGAGGCCCGGATGGCGGGGGAGAGCTACAGCGCCGGCGGGATCGCCGTCACCACCGGCGCCACCCGGAGCACGAGCGACTTCGACCTGACCCGGCTGGCGATGGGCCGCGTCGAGGAGGCCGTGTCGCAGGGCACCACCTACCTGGAGACCAAAACCGGCTACGGCCTGGACCTCGAGAACGAGACCCGCAGCGCCCGCATCGCCTCCACCGTGGCGGACGAGGTGACTTACCTGGGGGCGCACCTTGTGCCCGCCGGGATGGACGCGGAGGAATACACGGAGCTGGTCTGCGGGCCGATGCTCACCGCAGTCCTGCCCTACGTCCGCTGGGCCGACGTCTTTTGCGAGCAGGGCGCGTTCAACGAGGACCAGTCCCGCCGGGTGCTGCTGGCCTGCAAGGCCGCCGGGCTGGGGCTGCGCGTCCACGGCAACCAGCTCGGCGAGGGCCCCGGCGTCCGGCTGGCCGTCGAAGTCGGCGCCGCGAGCGTGGACCACGTGAACTACCTTTCGGCCGCGGATGTCGATGCCCTTGCCGCCAGCTGGTCCGGCTGGGACGCCGCCAGCGGCGGCGGCACGCCTGGATCCGGGCAGCGCGGCACGGTCGCCACGTGCCTGCCGGCCTGCGATCTCTCCACCCGGCAGCCGCTGGCCCCCGGCCGTGAACTGCTCGACGCCGGTGTGCAGCTGGCGCTGGCCTCCAACTGCAACCCCGGCACGTCCTACACCAGCTCCATGGCGTTCTGCGTCACCACCGCCGTGCTGCAGATGCGGCTCAGCGTCCACGAGGCGGTGCGCGCCGCGACCTACGGCGGCGCGCTGGCCCTGGGCCGGGAGTCCGGGAACGACGCCGACGGCGAACGCGCGGTGGGCTCGATCGCCGTCGGGCACCGCGCGGACCTGCACCTGCTCAACGCACCTTCCGCCACGCATCTGGCCTACCGGCCAGGCATCCCCCTGACGCACGCGGTGTGGCGCGCCGGTGTGGCGCAGCCGGTCCGTTAGCCAGCCGGTCCGTTAGCGAGCCGGTCCGCTGACCCGGCTGGCTCCGGCCCCGGACGGGCCGCCCTAGAACATCATGGGCGGTGCGTCGAGGACGGTCTCGTCCACGCGCCTCTTCTCCCACTGCGTGAAGGGCTTGTCGAGCTCGTACTTGCCGTGCGAGGTGCGCAGCAGGGTGCGGACCTCGGCGTTCTCGGGGTTGTTCAGGGACTCGAAATATTCCACCGACCAGTGGAACCAGCGCATGCAGAACAGCCGCATGGTCAATCCGTGCGTCACAAACAGCGCGTTCGGGGCATAGCCGGGCCGGGACCAGTGCCGGTGCAGGGTTTCCATGAAGGAAGAAATCCTGTCATACACATCGGAACCGGACTCGCCCTCGCGGAAGCGGTAGAAGAAGTGCCCGTAGGCGTTGCGGAGCTCCTTCTGGTCCTCGATGTCGCCGGCGATCTGAAAGTTGGCCCAGTCCTGTTCGCGCAGGCGCGGTTCCTCGATCACCCGCTCCACGAGCGGGCCGAGATTCAGCGCCTCGAGGGTCTGGTAGGCGCGCAGGTAAGGGGAGACGTAGACGCACACCGGGCGGCCGTCCAGCTGGCGCCGGACCTCGTCCCCGGCCGCGGTGGCCTGCTCCAGGCCCAGCGCGGTCAACGGGATCCGGTAGTCCGGAACACGGTTGTAGATCGAGGTGTCGGCATTGGCGGCAGACTGGCCGTGCCGGATCATGATGATTTTCCGGGGCGCACTCATAATCCCCAAGCATAGGGCTCCTAAAAAGCCGGGGGTGCCGGCGCGGCCGGCACCATGCGGGCACCAGCAAACTATCGGCAAGTGCAGGCAAGATAGAACCATGTTGGTTCCCTCCCGCCGTCGGCTGCGGTTCGAAGTGTTGATTGTCCTGGGGTTGTCACTCGGGCAGTCCGCGATCTACTCCCTGGTGCAGTTGCTGGACAAGATGACCACGGCGCCGCTGGCCCAGGGGACATCCACCCTGAATCGCTCACAGAGCGCACGCGAATACTTCGACCTCACCTACCAGTTGCTGGACATCATCTTCGCCCTGGTCCCGGTGGCCCTCGTGATCTATTTCCTCACCGAACACTGGCCGGCCGGTGAGCGCGGAACCTCGGCGTTCCGAAGGATCGGCTTCGACTTCGCCCGGCCCGGCAAGGACCTCCTGCAGGGTCTCGGACTCGCCGCGCTCATCGGCATTCCGTCCCTGGGGCTCTACGCCGCCGGCCGGGCGCTGGGGATCACGACGGCGATCATCCCCAGCGCCCTGGACGCATACTGGTGGACCGTGCCGGTGCTGGTCCTGTCCGCGATCCGGCACGCGGTGGTCGAGGAAGTGATTGTGGTGGCGTACCTGCTGGACCGGCTCGGGAAACTGGGCTGGAGCGTGCCGGCGGCCATCGCCGCCAGCGCCCTGCTCCGCGGCAGCTATCACCTGTACCAGGGGTTCGGGCCGTTCATCGGCAACGCGGTGATGGGCGTCGTCTTCGCGCTGGTCTACACGCGGACCAAACGGGTGATGCCGCTGGTGATCGCCCACGCCATCCTGGACACCGTGGCGTTCGTGGGGTTCAGCCTGTTCGGCAAGGCAGTGGGCCTGGGCTGAGTTCCCCGCGTTGCTTTTAGGAGCAGGCCTTAAATGATCTCGGCCGCCGTCTCCTAGGTGACATCGTTGGCACCTAAGAGATGGCGGCCGAAGCGTGGGGCGGGTGGAGCGTTAGATCGTGACCGCTCCGGAGGCGGTCTCGAAGGTGACAGAGAGGATGCCGGGAGTACCGTGCGGCGCGATCCAGTTCACGGCGACGTCTTCCAGCGGCTTTTCAACCGGTTCGCCCAGCCACTCCGTGACGCGCTCGGCCGAACCGGCAATGGTCAGTGCGGACATCTTGACATCGCTCGCGTAGGCGTTGGACGGGTGCAACTCCGGGTCACCCTCCCACTTGAGCATGTATGGCACCTGCGGGTCGGCGATGAGCCCCAGGATGCCGATCTGCTTCCAGACCAGTTCGCGGCCGTCGGGAAACTTCCGGTTGCCGTTGACGGCGGCGCGGCCGAGCCGCTCCTCGAACGGGGCCAGGTCGTCAACCTCGACGCACCAGCCCATCCAGCCGCCGCCGGCCTCGGAGCGTGCCCGGACGGCCTGGCCGAACGGGGCCTTGTCGGAAGCCGGGTGGTTCAGGACCTCCACGACTTCCAGGTACTTGTGTCCCGCGAGCGGGATAATCATGTTGCGTGTCCCGAAACGGGGGTGCACTCCACCCTTCACGGCTTCAACGCCGAGGGCAGACGCAATACGTTCAGTGGTGGCTGCCAAGCCATCGTGTTCACAGGCGTAAGAGACGTGATCCATGCGCATGCCATCATCTTGGCACTTTGTGATGGACCTCTCAGCTTAGGCTCCCCTAACCGTCATGGGACGTCCTGGGGCGCGGAACGCGGCGCCCCGGATGCTCCGTCACGGCGGCCGTCTTCATCTTCGTCACAAAGCTATCCAGGGCTCCGCCGCCATTCCTACACTGAAGTCAGGTCATGAGTGCCAGCGCACAGCCCCGGCTTGCTGGCCGGCAACCCTCGTATCGCGGTGGGGTGCCCCGGGTGAAGACCTGGCCGTCCGGCGCCCGCCGGAGGGCAAGCGCGGCGCCTGTTCCGGTTCGGGCCGAAAGCCCAGGCCGGTGCTGTGCCCAGTGACTCGAGGAGCACCAATGTCCAACGCCTGGTCCTTTGAAACCCGCCAGATCCACGCCGGCCAGGAGCCGGACAGCGCCACGGGCGCGCGTTCCCTGCCTATCTACCAGACGACGTCGTTCGTGTTCCCCAGCGCCGAAAGCGCCGCGAACCGCTTTGCGCTCGCCGAGCTCGCGCCCATCTACACCCGGATCGGCAACCCGACCCAGGACGCCGTCGAACAGCGCGTCGCCAGCCTGGAAGGCGGTCTCGCGGCGCTGCTGCTCAGCTCCGGCCAGGCCGCCGAGACGTTCGCCATCCTCAATATCGCCGAGGCCGGGGACCATGTGGTGGCCAGCCCGAGCCTCTATGGCGGAACCTACAACCTGCTCGCGCACACGCTGAAGAAGTTCGGCATCTCCGTGACCTTCGTGGCGGACCCGGACAACCTGGACCAGTGGCGGGATGCCGTCCAGCCCAACACCAAGCTGTTCTTCGGCGAAGTGGTCTCCAACCCCCGCCAGGACGTCCTGGACATCGAGGGCGTCTCCCGCGTGGCGCACGAGGCCGGCGTGCCGCTGGTGGTCGACAACACGCTCTCCACCCCCTACCTGATCCGGCCGATCGAGTGGGGCGCGGACATCGTGGTCCATTCCGCCACCAAGTACCTCGGCGGGCACGGCGCCGCGATCGCCGGCGTGATCGTGGACTCCGGCAACTTCGACTTTGGGAAGGACCCGGAGCGGTTCCCCGGCTTCAACACCCCGGACCCCACCTACAACGGCCTGGTCTACGCCCGCGACCTCGGAGCCGACGGCGCGCTGGGCGCGAATCTCTCCTACATCCTCAAGGCCCGGGTCCAGCTCCTGCGCGACCTCGGCTCCGCGGTGTCCCCGTTCAACGCCTTCCTCATCGCCCAGGGCATCGAAACGCTGAGCCTGCGCGTCGAGCGCCACGTGGCCAACGCCACGAAGGTGGCGCACTGGCTGGAGGGGCGGAACGACGTCGAATCGGTCGCCTACGCCGGGCTGCCGTCCAGCCCCTGGTACGAGCGCGGCCGCAAGTACGGGCCCAAGGGGACCGGCGCCGTCGTGGCGTTCAACATTGCAGGGGGAGCGGAGGCCGGCAAGCGGTTCGTCGATGCCCTCGAACTGCACTCGCACGTCGCGAACATCGGCGATGTCCGGTCGCTGGTGATCCATCCGGCGTCGACCACCCACAGCCAGCTCTCGCCCGAACAGCAGGTGATCGCCGGGGTGAACCCCGGGCTGGTGCGGCTTTCGGTGGGGCTGGAGCACATTGACGACATCCTCGCGGACCTCGACGCCGGATTCCGCGCGGCCAAGTCCGCCTAGGCCGAAGCCCACGCCGAATTTCCCCACCTTTACGGGCATGACACCGGGAATCGCCGGCACTCCTGGGCGACCCGCCAGTCACGGCTGTCAAAGGTGGGGAGTCTGCGGTGCTGACGGGTCCGGCTGTCACATGGAAGTCATAATCTTCGTCATTTCCGCACCCCGTTTCGTAGACTCGTACCAGGTCATGAGTGCCAGCGACAGCCCCGGCTTGCTGGCCGGCAACCCTCCTTTTGCGGCGGGGTGCCCCGGGTGAAGACCTGGCCTGCCGGTCAGCTGACGGCGGGCAAGCGCGAAGATAGGTCCTCACATGACGATTGCCGTCACCCGCACGGGTGTTCCCGAAACCAAACCATCCCGGACCCCTGACGGGACCGTCCAGTTCGTCAGGATCGGTGATCTGCAGCTCGAATCCGGGACTCCGTTGCCGGATGTGGTGCTCGCCTACGAGACGTGGGGGACCCTGAACGCGGACGCCTCCAACGCCGTGCTCATTGAACACGCCCTGACCGGCGACACACACGTGACCCGCGGCGAGAGCGGGGAGCCCGGCTGGTGGGAACAGCTCGCCGGACCCGGGGCTCCCGTGGACACGGACAAGTATTTCGTCGTTTCGATCAACATCCTGGGCGGCTGCTACGGATCCACCGGGCCTTCCACCCCGGCCCCCGACGGGCGCCCTTGGGGATCGCGGTTCCCGCTGGTCACCCTGCGGGACACCGCCGCCGCCGAGGCGCGGCTGGCCGATGCCCTGGGCATCGGCAGCTGGTACGCGGTGCTGGGCGGCTCGCTCGGCGGCGCGCGCGCCCTTGAATGGGCCGTCACGTTTCCCGGCCGGGTCCGGCGCTGCGCCGTGATTTCCGTCGGCGCCAGCAGCACCGCCGAACAGATTGCCTTCGCGCAGGCCCAGACGCTGGCCATCCGCCAGGACCCCCACTTCAAGGGCGGGGACTACTACGGCGGCCCGGAACCCGAAGCAGGGCTCGCCCTCGCCCGGCGCATCGCGCACATCACCTACCGCTCAGCGGCCGAACTGGACGGCCGGTTTGGCCGCAACGCCCAGGAGTCCGAGACGCCCCTGGAAGCCGGATCGCTGGCCGGACGCGGGCGCTACCAGGTGGAAAGCTACCTGGACCACCAGGGCAGCAAACTGGCCCGGCGTTTCGACGCGAACAGCTACATCGCGATCACCGAAGCCCTCATGAGCCACGATGTGTGCCGGGGGCGCGGAAGCCTCGGGGAGGCACTGGCTCCGGCCACCGCCGAGTTCCTGGTGGCGGCCGTGGACTCGGACCGCCTGTATTTCCCGGCCCAGTCCCGTCAACTGGCAGAGGCCCTGCCGGGCGGCCCGGAACTGCACATCATTGAAGCGCCGATCGGCCACGACGGCTTCCTGACCGAAATCGGCCAGCTCAGCGGGCAGCTTCGGGGGACCTTCTTCGGCCACTAGGCCGGCCCGCTTGTGCATTTTTGCAGATGCGCTCTGCACTAATGGCCGTTGAGGCTCAGGGCGGGAGCGTCCATACTCATGGGGAATGACGCCATGTGCCCTACATCACGGGCGTCCTCAGTCCAATGGTCCGCAGGGTGTCGAAGGCGACACCGAAGGAGTTCACATGAGCACGGAAAACGCCGCGACAACGCGCGCAGACGAGCCGGACGTCAAAACGTCCGGACTGAAGAAGGTAGTAACGGCCTCCATGGCCGGCACGGTGGTGGAGTGGTATGAATTCTTCCTCTACGCCTCCGCCGCCACGCTGGTCTTCGGCAAGACGTTCTTCCCCAATTCGGGCACCGAACTCGACGGCATTATCGCCGCGTTCCTGACCTACGCCGTCGGATTCGTCGCCCGCCCGATCGGCGGCATCGTCTTCGGCCACTTCGGCGACAAGTTCGGCCGCAAGCAGCTGCTCCAGGTCAGCATCCTCCTGGTGGGCGTTTCCACCTTCCTGATGGGCTGCCTGCCCACCTTCGCGCAGATCGGCTACTGGGCCCCGGCACTGCTGGTCTTCCTGCGCTTCGCCCAGGGCTTCGCCGTCGGCGGCGAATGGGGCGGCGCCGTCCTCCTCGTCGCCGAGCACAGCCCCAGCAAGTCCCGCGGGTTCTGGGCCAGCTGGCCCCAGTCCGCCGTTCCGCTCGGCAACCTGCTCGCCACCGCCGTGCTGTTCACGCTGTCCTCCGTGCTGTCCTCCGCCGACTTCCTCAGCTGGGGCTGGCGCGTCGCCTTCTGGCTCTCCGCCGTGATCGTGCTGGTCGGCTACTACATCCGCACCAAGGTCCAGGACGCCCCCATCTTCCTGGAGGCCCAAAAGGAAGTCGAGGTTGAGAACAAGGGCTACGGCGTGGCCGAAGTATTCCGCCGCTACCCGCGCGGCGTCTTCACCGCGATGGGCCTGCGCTTCGCCGAGAACATCCTCTACTACCTCGTGGTCACGTTCTCGATCACGTACCTGAAGGTCGTCGTCCAGACGGACACCTCGCGGATCCTGCTGCTGCTGCTCGTGGCGCACCTCGTCCACTTCGCCGTGATTCCGATGGTCGGCAGGCTCTCGGACAACGTCGGCCGCAAGCCCGTCTACATGGCCGGCGCCATCCTCGGCGGCACGTGGGGCTTCTTCGCCTTCCCGATGATGGATACCAAGAACGACTTCATCATCCTCGCTGCGATCACCATCGGCCTGCTGTTCCACTCCCTGATGTACGCCGGCCAGCCGGCGCTCATGGCCGAAATGTTCCCGACCCGGATGCGCTACTCCGGTGTCTCGCTGGGCTACCAGGTCACCTCGATTGTGGCCGGTTCGCTGGCTCCGATCATCGCCGTCGCGCTCCTGAGCCAGTACAAGTCCTCGGTCCCGGTCGCCATCTACCTCCTCGGCGCCTGTGTGGTCACTTTGGTTGCGGTGTTCTTCCTGAAGGAAACCCGCGGCATTTCTCTCCGCGACGTCGACGCCGCCGACGCCCGTGGCACCGCCGACCTCCTCGCCGCCAGCAAGCGGTAATCCTCACCGGCCTCACCAGACCCGGTGGGGGCAGACTGCCCGGATCCGCGCACCGCGCGGACCCGGGCAGTCTGCGTTAACGCGGCAGGTCAACGCGGCAGGCTAACGCCGCAGGCACCAGTCCGGCTGCGCTGGCGCCTCAGGCGGACAGCACATCCTGCCGCTCCCGGATTTCGCCGCGAATCGCCTCCAGCACGGCACGGACCGGGGCCGAACGCAGCGCCTCGGGCCGGGCCACAGCCCAGATGGGCAGCTGGCGCTGGAAGTCGTCCGGCAGGACGGGCAGAAATTCCGGCCGGCCCGCCACGAGGAAATTGGGGAGCAGGCCTATCCCGGCGCCCCGCCGGACGGCCTCCAGCTGGGCGAAGACGCTTGTGGCCTGGAAGCTGGACCGCGGCACCGGCAGCTGCGTTGAACGGTGGCCCAGCTCGGCGACCTGGAGCGCCGATTCCACGTAGGAGACAAAGCCGTGTTGCCGGACGTCGTCGAGCGTTGCCGGAAGCCCGTGCTCCTGCGCATAGCCGGGACTGGCGTACAGCCTGAGGAAATAGTTGCTCAGGAAGATGGCGCGGGCGGTGGTGGTGTCCATGTTGCCCACCACCACTTCCAGGTCCACGCCGGAGCGGTTTTGGCTTACCTTGCGGGTGGCGCTGAGCAGTTCGACGTTGAGCAGCGGATTCGCCCGCTGCAGCCGCACGAGGGCCGGGGCCAGGAATTCGGCGCCGAAGCCGTCCGGGGTGCTAATCCGGACCAGGCCGGAGACCACGTCGCCGGAGCGGGCAATGCTGCTGGAGAGGGCACCGAGAGTGCCCTCGATGGCTTCCGCCGCCGCGACCGCCTGGCTGCCGAGTTCGGTCAGCTCCCAGCCGTGCGGGCTGCGTTCGAGCGTCCGGCCGCCGAGCTGTTTGTCGAGGGCCAGGACGCGGCGGGAAATGGTGGTGTGGGTGGTGCCGAGCGTCTCGGCCACGGCGTTGAACCTGCCCAGTCGTGCCACGGTCAGCAGGATCAGCAGGTCGTCGGGGCTCGGAAGCCGACGCAAGTCCACTATTGTCCCCCTCTGCAGCGAGTGTGGCGGAGCCAGAGCCATGATTGTGCATCTGTGCACATGGCATCTGTGATTTTTTACCTTGATTGCACTCTAACAGGGTGTGATGGTGGACACCGGGGCGCCGGAGTTTCGGCTTTCACGCCGGAGCGCGTCGAGGCGCCCGGCAGCACATCAAGCAAAGGAGCTTAAGCCATGGCAGTCATCGCCTGGATCGGACTCGGAAACATGGGCGGATCCATGTCCGTCAACCTCTCAAACGCCGGACACGAAGTCCGTGGCTTCGACCTCAACAGCGCAGCCGTTGCCGCTGCCGAGGCCGGGGGAGTCAAGGCCGCCGGCAGCATCGCCGAGGCCGTCGCCGGCGCCGACGTCGTCTTCACCATGCTCCCCAAAGGTGAGCACGCCCGCGCCGTGTACCTCGGCCAGGACGGCGTCCTTGCCCACGCGGACACCCGGACCCTCCTGGTGGATTCCTCCACCATTGACATCGCCTCCGCGCAGGCCCTGCACGACGCCGCCGCTGCCGCCGGCTTCCGCTTCGTCGACGCACCCGTCTCCGGCGGCATGAGCGGCGCGAAGGCCGCCACGCTGACGTTCATGATCGGCGGCGAGGCCGGCGCCGTCGCCGACGCCACCGAATACATCCGCCCCATGGCCGCGAACATCATCCCCACCGGCGGCGCCACCACCGGCCAGGCCGCGAAGATCTGCAACAACCTCATGCTCTTCATCAACCTCGCCTCCACCGCCGAGGGCGCGGTCCTGGCCGAGCGGCTCGGCTTGGACAAGCAGGTCTTCTGGGACATCGCGTCGGTCTCCTCCGGCGACAGCTGGGCGCTGCGCACCTGGTACCCCGTGGCCGGCGTCGTGCCGACCGCCGCGTCCAACAACGACTTCGCCCCGACATTCACCACCGAACTGGCCAACAAGGACATCGGCCTGGCCATCAGCGCCGCGCGGGACACCGGCACCCCGCTGGAACTCGGCGAGCACGTCCAGCAGCTTTTCCAGCGCCTCATCGACTCCGGCCAGTCCGGCCAGGACTGCTCGATGATCGTCAAGCTCGTCGACGGCACCCTCGAGTCCGCCAACTAGCCCCCCACGGCCCTGCCCTTCACGGCCCTGCCCCTCACGAAAGAGACCCACCCATGGAACGCATCCCGCACTTCATCAACGGCGCCCTGATCTCCGACGCCGAGCGCTTCGGCCCCGTGTTCAACCCGGCCACCGGCGAGCAGGAGAAAGAGGTCGCCCTGGCCTCCGCCGCCCGCGTCGAGGAGGCCATCGAGGCCGCCCGCGCCGCCCTGCCCGGCTGGCGCGCCACGAGCCTGGCCAGGCGCACCGCCATCTTCTTCAAGGTCCGTGAACTGCTCATGCAGCGCCGGCCCGAACTCGCGGCCCTGCTCACCAGCGAGCACGGCAAGGTCCTCTCGGATGCGGAAGGTGAAATCACCCGCGGCCTGGAGAACATCGAATTCGCCACCGGGCTCTCCCACATGCTCAAAGGCGAACGCTCCGAGCAGGTCTCCGGCGGCGTCGATGTCCACTCGGTCCGCCAGCCGGTCGGCGTCGTCACCTGCATCACGCCGTTCAACTTCCCCGCCATGGTGCCGCTGTGGATGATCGGCAGCGCCCTGGCCTGCGGAAACACCGTGCTGCTCAAGCCGAGCGAGAAGGACCCGTCCTCCGCCATCTTCATCGCCCAGGTCTTCGCTGAGGCCGGGCTGCCGGCAGGGGTGCTCAACGTCGTCCACGGCGACAAGGAAGCCGTGGACGTCCTGCTGGAACACCCGGCGGTCAAGGCCATCAGCTTTGTCGGCTCGACGCCGATCGCGCAGTCCATCTACAAGCGCGCCGCTGATCACGGCAAGCGCGTCCAGGCCCTGGGCGGCGCGAAGAACCACATGGTGGTCCTGCCGGACGCGGACCTCAACATGGCCGCGGACGCCGCCGTCTCGGCCGCCTACGGCTCCGCCGGGGAGCGCTGCATGGCAGTCAGCGTCCTCGTCGCGGTCGGCAGCATCGCCGACGACCTCGTGGAGGCGATCACCACCCGCATGTCAGCCCTCACGATCGGCCCGGGCACGGACCCGGCCTCCCAGATGGGTCCGCTCATCACGGCCGAGCACCGCGACAAGGTGGCTTCCTACGTTGCCGGAGCGGCCAACGAGGGCGCCACCGTGGTGGTGGACGGCCGCGAACACTATTTCGACTCCAACGGCTTCTTCATCGGCGTCAGCCTGATCGACCACGTCAAGCCCGGAATGAAGGTCTACGACGACGAGATCTTCGGGCCCGTCCTCTCCGTGGTCCGCGTCGAGACCTACGCCGACGCCGTGAAGCTGGTCAACGACAACGAGTTCGGCAACGGCGTGGCCATCTTTACCCGCGACGGCGGCGCCGCCCGCCAGTTCGAGTTCGACGTCGAGGCCGGCATGGTGGGCGTCAACGTGCCCATCCCGGTGCCGGTGGGCACCTTCTCCTTCGGCGGCTGGAAGAATTCGCTGTTCGGCGACACCCACATGTACGGCCCGGAAAGCATCCGCTTCTACACCCGCGGCAAGGTGGTCACCACCCGCTGGCCGGACCCGTCCACCTCGGTGATCGACCTCGGCTTCCCCCAGGTCGACTGACGCCGCAACCCCCAACAAAAGCAACGCGGGGTCACTTATCGCCCATCCGGCACCGGATCATGGGCCGCAAGTGACCCCGCGTTGTTTGCTGCCTCGGGATTAGAGTGGGCAGAAACCGGGAATGCAGGAGGCATTGTGACCACGCTCGTCAACCGTCCCAACACGGCATTGCTCGTCGTCGATATGCAGATCGGCGTCGTCGCCGAGGCATACCGCCGCGACGACGTCGTCGCAACAATCGCCGCGCTCGTGGACAAGGCCCGCGACGCCGGGGTAGACGTCGTCTGGGTGCAGCACAGCGGTGAGGAACTCCCGCGCGGCAGCGACGGCTGGCAGTACGTGCCGGAGCTCGCACGCCGCAGTTCGGAGCCGCTCGTGGCCAAGGAGTACAGCGACGCCTTCGAGGCCACCGACCTCGAATCCGTGCTGGCCGGGCGCGGCATAGGGCGCTTCTTCCTGGCCGGTGCGCAGACCGACGAGTGCATCCGCTCGACCCTGCACGGCGCGATCACCCGCGGCTACGACGTCACGCTGGTCGCCGACGCACACACCACCGAGGACCTGACCGAGTACGGCGCCCCGCCGCCGGCTCTGGTGGTCGCGCACACCAATCTGTACTGGCAGTACCACAAGGCGCCGGGGCGGACGGCGGGAACCGTCAACGCGGCCGACGTCGAGTTCGCCGGCCCAGCAGGGTCCTAGCCCTTCATGATTTCCGCGCGCTGGGCCATGTAGTCCTCCATGGACAGCTTGCCGTCGGTGTACTGCTGGTCGAGCTCGGCCAGCTTGCGGGCCCGGTAGCCCTGCCCGGCCGACGGCGGCGGCGGAGACTGCGGCGCCTGCGCCTGTCCCGCGCCCGGCGCCGGTTCGTGCCGCTGCGGTTGCGGCGGGTTGTTCAGGTACTCGGGGCTGTCCTCGTAGGGGACGGGCGACTGGTAGCCGACCGGGTTCGGGTACTGCTGGCCGGGGTATGGCTGGTTCGGGAACGGCTGGTTCGGGAACGGCTGGTCCGGAAACCGGGGACTGGGGTATTGCGGGTTGGGATACGGCTCGTTGGCCGGACCCGATTGCTTCGGGCCGCCCAGCTGGCCAAAGCCGCCGAAGTAGTCCTGCTGGGTGTAACCATCACGCGGCTGGTTGCCCTGGCCGGGGTTGTTCTGGCTGCCCGGGAACCGGCCGAACTGTCCCGGAGTGCCCTGGTTCCGGCCGCGGGCAGACCTGCGGTAGAGGCGCATCGCCACGGGAACCAGGAAGGACAACACGATGATCCAGAAGAACATACTGCTCACGGTACTGGGCCTTTCAGCTGCTGGGCCTTCTCATCTGCGGGCTCATCTGTAGGGCCGGAGAAGTGTCCCTCCAGCTTATGCCCCGCAGGCTCAGGCCCGAAGCCTCAGGACCGGACAGCGTCCTCGGCGCCGGGCGGGCCCTCTCCGGAACCAAGCGGAACGCCGGGACCGAACACCGGGCCGGCCAGCGGCCGCTTGGCCGTCATGCCGTCGCCGGAGGAGCGGTGCCGCAGCCGGCGGACCACCCAGGGGACAAAATACTCCCTGGCCCACACCAGGTCCCCGCTGCGCGCCTCGCGCCAACTGCGCTGCGGCAGCGGTTTGGGGGAGAGGGGCTGGAGCGTGTGCTCGACGTTCAGCGAGTCCAGCACCATGGCCGCGATCGTGTGGTGGCCCAGCGGTGAGAAATGCAGCCGGTCGACATTCCACATCTGCGGGTCATTGAGCTGGCGCAGCGACCACATGTCCGCGATCACGGCGTCGTGGCGCGCGGCGATCGTGCGCAGGTTCTCGTTGTAAATGGCCACCTTGCTGCGGATCCGGCCCAGCACCGTGGAGCCGGTATCCGGGCCGTTGAACAGGACGACGGTGGCGCCGCCCAGGCTCAGGATCTGCACCACCGAATCCAGCTTTTCGGCCAGCACGTCCGGATCGCCGCCCGGGCGGATGAGGTCGTTTCCGCCTGCGGAGAGCGTGATGAGGTCCGGTTTGAGGGACAGGCAGTGAGCCATTTGCTGGTCCACGATCTGCTGCAGGAGCCGGCCGCGGACGGCCAGGTTCGCGTAGGCGAAGTCGTTGTGCCCACGGCTGAGTTCCTCGGCCACGCGGTCCGCCCAGCCCCGATGGCCGCCCGGACTGGCCGGTTCCGGGTCGCCGATGCCCTCCGTGAATGAGTCGCCCATCGCCACATACCGGGTCCACGGGTGGGTGACGGTGTCAACGGTGGTCTCGGCTGGGGTGCCCGGTGAATTTTCCATGGGATCGGTTTTGCTCACCCCCTTATCCTGCACTGTTCCCGTTTAGCTGCGCCACCGTAATTTGTTACCGCCGGGTAACTGTAAGAATAGTTCCATGACTCACGCTGACGCCTTCCCCGCCCCTGTCGTCCAATGGTCCCAGCCGGAGCAGGAACGGGCCGGCAAGCCGCTTCTTGTCCTGTTGCACGGCTACGGCGCCAACGAACAGGATCTGCTCAGCCTGGCCGGGATGCTGCCGCAGGAATTCGCGGTGGCCTCGTTGCGCGCCCCGATCGCCATGGGACCGGGCTTCACCTGGTTCCCGCTGACAGGGTCCATTGACTACTCGCTCGACGCCGTCAAGGTCGCCGCAGGCTACGTTCAGGACTGGCTCGACGGCGTCAAAGCCAACCACCCGTCGGTGACGCTGTTGGGGTTCTCGATGGGCATGGCCATGGCCACCACGCTGCTGCGGCAGCGGCCTGCGGACTTTGCCGCCGTCGTCGGGCTGTCAGGTTTTGTCGTCGATGCCGGCGATGACCCCAGCTTCCGCGACGGCGAACTGGACGGCACTGTGCCGCTGTTCTGGGGGCGGGACCAGCAGGACCCCGTGATCACCGAGGACAAGATTGACTACACCGTCGGCTGGGTGCGCAAGCACGTGTTGCTCACCAAGGTCCTCTACACGGGCATGTGGCACGGCATCAACCAGCAGGAGATCGGCCACGTCTCGGAGTTCCTCACGCACGTGGTGCTCAACGCCAAGAAGTAGGCGCCGGGGAGGTTGTGCGCCGGGCGGGCGGCGCCGGGACGGGCGGCTAGGCGGCCGGGGGCGCGCTGATCCGCACGGTCCGGCCGTTCACGGTGACGGTGTCGCCGTCGTGCAGTTGGCGGCCGCGGCGCTCGTCGATTTCGCCGTTGACCTTCACCAGCCCGTTCTTGATCAGTTCCGCGGCCTCCACGCCGTCCTCGACCAGATTCGCAAGTTTCAGCAGCTGGCCCAGCCGGATCATGCTGTCGCGGATAGTGATGTCTTCGAATTCCGGATTGCTCATACAAGCAATAATGCCTGACCTAAGGTGGCACCTATGACCCATCACCGCCGTCTTCCGCTGATCGTCGGCCTGCCCATGGCCGTCGCGACGGGACTGTTCATCCCGATCCAGGGCCGGATCAACGGCGCCCTCGGGGTGGCGCTGGGGGACGGGATCGGTGCCGCCGTCGTCAGCTTCAGCACCGGGCTGCTGGTCATGACGGTCATTTCCCTGGCCTTGCCCCGGGGCCGGGCAGGGCTGGCGCGGATCCTGCCGGCCGTGCGCGAACGGCAGTTTCCGCCGTACTACGTCATGGCCGGCTGCATCGGTGCCCTCTTCGTCTTCGCCCAGTCCTTCACCGTGGGACTGCTCGGCGTCGCCCTCTTCACGGTGGCCGCCGTGACGGGGCAGACCCTCAGCGGCCTGCTGGTGGACCGGATGGGGATCGGACCGGCGGGGAAGAGGCCCATTACCGGCATTCGGGTGCTCGGCAGTGTGCTCACCGTCGCCGCCGTCGCCTGGGCGGTGTCGCCCAGGTTCAGCGCCGGGGAATCCGGGCTGCAGTTGCTGGTTCCCGTGATGCTTCCACTCCTGGCCGGGTTCCTGATGAGTTTCCAGCAGGCCATGAACGGCACAGCCACCGTGCACTACGGCACCCCCATCGCCGCGACACTCGTGAACTTTATCGCCGGAGCGGCCCTGCTGTGGATGGCATGGCTGATCAAACTCGCCGTGGCCGGGGCCGGCAACCCCCTCCCGGCGCAGTGGTGGTACTACCTTGGCGGCCCGCTCGGCTGCATCTTCATCGGCATCGGCGCCCTCCTGGTCCGCAGCCTGGGCGTGCTGGTCACCGGCCTCGGCATGATCGCCGGCCAGCTGCTGGGGTCCCTCGGCCTGGACCTCATATTGCCGGTGCCCGGAACGGTGATCGCCCTCCCGACGGTCCTCGGCACCATCCTGACGCTCGGCGCCATCGTCCTGGCCACCCTGCCCTGGCCCAAGGGCGCGCTGAAGCGGTAGCGGGCCGGTAGGCTTGGAGTTTGCATTGCATTGTTCGTATCGTCCCGGCCGGCAACCAGCCGGCGTCCCGGGGCCAACACCACGGACCGCACCCAGCGGCCCTGTAGAAAATTGGAGTTCCCATGGCAGCAAAATCCGTCCTCGACCAGATCATTTCCCTCGCCAAGCGCCGGGGATTCGTTTTCCAGGCCGGTGAAATCTATGGTGGCTCCCGTTCTGCGTGGGACTACGGCCCGCTCGGCGCCGAGCTCAAGGAAAACATCAAGCGCCAGTGGTGGCAGTCCGTGGTCCGCGGCCGCGACGACGTCGTAGGCCTGGATTCCTCCGTCATCCTGCCCCGTCAGGTGTGGGAGGCCTCCGGCCACGTCGATGTGTTCTCCGACCCGCTGGTGGAGTGCCTGTCCTGCCACAAGCGTTACCGCGCGGACCACCTCGAGGAAGAGTACGAGGAGAAGAAGGGCCGTCCCGCCGAGAACGGCCTCAAGGACATCGCCTGCGCCAACTGCGGCACCCGCGGCCAGTGGACTGAGCCGCATGAATTCTCCGGGCTGCTCAAGACCTACCTTGGCCCCGTCGCCAGCGAAGAAGGCCTGCACTACCTGCGGCCCGAAACGGCCCAGGGCATCTTCGTGAACTTTTCCAACGTCCTGACCACCTCGCGGAAGAAGCCGCCCTTCGGCATCGGCCAGATCGGCAAGTCCTTCCGCAACGAGATCACGCCCGGCAACTTCATCTTCCGCACCCGCGAGTTCGAGCAGATGGAGATGGAATTCTTCGTCGAGCCCGGCACCGACGAGCAGTGGCACGAGTACTGGATGAAGGAACGCATGTCCTGGTACACGGGCCTGGGCATCCGCGAAGAGAACCTGCGCTTCTTCGAGCACCCGCTGGACAAGCTCAGCCACTACTCCAAGGGCACCACGGACATCGAATACCGTTTCGGATTCCAGGGCTCGGAGTGGGGCGAGCTCGAGGGCATCGCCAACCGCACCGACTTTGACCTCTCCACCCACGCCAAGGCCTCCGGCGCGGACCTGAGCTACTTCAACCAGGCCACCAACGAACGCTACACCCCGTATGTGATCGAGCCCGCGGCCGGCCTCACCCGTTCGTTCATGGCCTTCATGATCGATGCCTACACCGAGGACGAGGCCCCCAACGCCAAGGGCGGGGTGGACATCCGCACGGTGCTCAAGCTCGATCCGCGCCTGGCGCCGGTGAAGGCGGCCGTGCTGCCGCTGAGCCGCAACGAGGACCTGTCCCCGAAGGCCAAGGACCTCGCAGCGCAGCTGCGCAAGAGCTGGAACATCGAGTTCGACGACGCCGGCGCCATCGGCCGCCGCTACCGCCGCCAGGACGAGATCGGCACCCCGTTCTGCATCACCGTGGACTTCGACACGCTCGAGGACCAGGCCGTCACCATCCGCGAACGCGACACCATGAGCCAGGAACGCGTCTCCCTGGACAAGGTGGAGGGTTACCTGGCCGCACGGCTGATCGGCGCCTGATCATGGCCATCGCATACCGGGAATGGCGGGAAGGCGACGACCTCGCGCTGCTGGAAATCTGGGGCGGCCCTGAGACCGTCCAGGCCGGACAGTTCCGCGGGACGCTGTCGCCCTCGGGCAATTCCCCGTGGCGCCGCTGCATCGTGGCCGAGGACGTTGTGGACGGTGTCGCCATTCCGGTGGCGGCCGCCGTGGTCCACGAGGCCTCGCTGCACCCTGAACGGCTCTGGGCGTATGTCGAGGTCGCCCGGGACCACCGCCGCGCCGGCCTCGGGTCCACGCTGCTGACCATGCTGCGGCACGAGGCCGCCCAGGCGCCGTCGGGCGTGTCCAGACTGCGCTGCAAAGTGGAGCCGGGCACCCCCGGTGCGGCGTTTGCCGAGGCCGCGGGCCTGGCCCCGATCCAGCGTTCCCGCCTCGTCGTCGTTGACCCGGCTCCGCTCAAGCTGCCGGTGTTCGGCGACGGTTCGGAGTCCGCGGCCACCGACCAGGTCGAAGACCTGGCCACGGGCTCGGTGGAGCTCAGCGACGTCGTGGGACGCTACTACACCGCCGTGCACGGCTGGGACAGCCCGGGGGAGCTGAGCGTCGCCGCGGTGCAGCGCCTGTTCCTCGATGACCTCAGCGGCGCCCACGGAGCGATCGTGCTGCGGGCGCCCAAGGCCAGCGCCTTCGGACACGGCATCGCGGCCAGCCGCAAGGGCCGGCTGGAGGGGTTCGCCGTCAGCTACGCCCAGGGAATTCCGGGAGCCGACGGCGGCGCCGATGCCGGCGCGGCCTCGACCACTGAGCCAACTGAGGTGTTCCTCGGGCACGAGCCCAAGCTTGGCGCGGACGAGGCCAAGGCCGCCGTCCGGGACCTGTTGGCCCTGATCGCTTACCAGCACCCGGTGATGCTCGAACTGGACGACGCAATGACCGCCCTGCGCACCGTCGTCGAACCGCTGCTCGAGAGCGGCAAGGCCCATGTCCAGGGCTCGGAAACGCTCGTCGTCTCCGACCCGGCCTAGGCCTTAACCCGACTGACCCGCAGCTGTAGCCGTATAAAGCTTGATAACGGCCACGGCTGCGGGTCAGTTTGCCTTAAAGCAGCTATTTGGGCATCACCGGCGGCACGAAGTCGAAGGTCATGCCCAGCAGCCAGACGAGCAGCAGGACCACCGGCAGGTGGAAGACGAACTGCAGGAAGGTGAAGCCCACCAGGTCCCGGGCGCGCAGCCGCAGCACCGCGAGCAGCGGCAGCATGAAGAACGGGTTGACCAGGTTCGGCAGCGCCTCGGCGATGTTGTAGATCTGCACGGTCCAGCCGAGGTTCATCTGCACATCGGTGGCCGACTGCATCACGTAGGGCGCCTCCACCAGCCATTTTCCGCCTCCGGAGGGGACCAGGATGCCGAGTACAGCCGTGTACAGGGCAATGACGACGGCGAAGCCGCCGCCGCTGCCGATGTCCGAGAAGAACGCCGCGAGGTGGGTGGAGAGGCTCATGCCACCGGTTCCCGTGGCCTTGGTCAGGATGGCCGCCATCGCCGCATACAGCGGGAACTGCACGAGGATGCCCGCGGTGGCCGGGACGGCCTTCGTCACGGCCTGCAGGAAGTTCCGCGGCGTCCCGTGCAGGACCAGGCCCAGGATGAGGAACACCAGCAGGTAGCCGTTGAGGCTGCTGACCACGCTGAGGAACGGCTTGGTGAGGAACTGCGAGGCGAGCCAGCCGAGCGTGAGGACGCCCGCCAGGATCGGCAGGACCCGGCTGTATTCGAGCCATTCGCCCGGCCGGGAACGCGGCGCGGACTCGGCCGGCTCGTCGTCCAGGTCCACACCCAGGTCCTCTGCGGTGCGGATCGAGCCGCCCTGGGGTGCGGAGAAGTGCGCAATCACGGTGGTCAGGGCCATCAGGATGGCCAGCGTCAGCAGCGACTGCCAGGTAAAGATCGTGGTGCCGAAGTCCAGGATGCCCGTGATCTTCAGCAGCGCCGGCGGCAGCGAAGCGGCCGTGGCCTGCAGCTGCGCGGCAGAGGAGGACAGCCCCAGGGCCCAGACGGCGCCGAGGCCCATGAACGCCGCCGCGCCCAAGGCACGGTAATCCACCGTCAGGTCCTTGCGGCGGGCAATCGCGCGGGCCAGCAGCCCGCCGAAGATCAGGCTGAGCCCCCAGTTGAGGAAGGACACGGACATGGCGAGCACGGCCACGAAGCTCACCGCGGTCCGCGCCGTTGACGGCACGAGCGCCAGCCTGTTGATCAGTCCCGCCACGGGCGGGGAGGTGGCCACGACGTAGCCGGTGAGGACCACCATGGCCATCTGCAGGGTAAAGGCCGTCAGGTCCCAGAAGCCGTTGCCGAACGAGTCGGCGATTGCCTGGGGCGTGGCGCCGATGGCGAGTGCGGCCACCGCGATGATGACGACGCCGGCGAGGGCGAAGATGTAGGCGTCCGGGAACCACCGCTCCGTCCACGCCGCCATTCGTTGGGCTATCCGTGCGAGACCGCGTTCTTCGGTTCCGCTCTTGGTCACGACTGTGCTTGCCACAGGTGTCCCTCTCCATTGAGTGCTTTTTGTACCCCATGGAGTTTAGTCAAGACGATGGCGGAAGTAGGACTTATCGGCGCTTGGCACCTGCGCGCCGGGGGCCGTCGGCCTCGTCGAGCCGGCGTCTTTCCTCCTCAGTCGGGGCGCCGCCGCCGAGACCGGCCGGCATCCACCAGGCCCCGGGGGCCGGTCGCAGGGGGAAGTCGGCGATGCCGGCGTCGATCCCGTCCTGCAGGGTCTTGGCCAGGCGCGCGGTCGCGGTCCGGGCGTCGTCGGACGGGTCCGGGAGCGAGCCCGGAAGGATCGGCTCGCCGACGTGGATGCGGACCGGGGCGCGCCAGGCGCGCCGCGGCGAGAAGGCATGGTGGCGGGTCATCAGCCGGTGGGCGCCCCAGATGGAGACCGGGATGATCGGCACGCCGGCCTCGGAGGCCATCCGCACCGCACCGGTCTTGCATTCGCGCACCGTGAAGCTTCGGCTCACGCCGGCCTCGGGCAGGACGGCGACGTATTCGCCCTCCCTCAGCCGGGCTACGGCGGCGTCGTAAGCGTGTGCTCCCGATCCGTACCCGACCACCACATGCCCGGCGGCGCTGACCGCGGGGCCGGCAAACCAGTGGTCGGCGGCGCCCTGCGTGATGAGGAAACGCAGTTGGGCCCGGTTGTGCCACCACAGCAGCATCTCGGCAAAGGCAAAGTCGAGGTAGCCGAAGTGCGTGATCGCGACCACGGCGCCCTGGCCGGGCACCACCGGGCGGGACGGGAGGCGGGTTGATGCGCTTCGGGTTGAGGCAGTGGGCGGCCCGGGCTGGGGCAGGTGCTCCCGCCCCGTGACGAGGACGCGGATCCGGAACAGCCAGCGCAGCGCCAGCCCGGTGCGGACAATGAAACGGTAGAACCGGTCGCTGGGCTCCGGCCGCCACTTCACGGGCCGCCAGCCCAGCCCGTGCCGGGCACCTGCCGGGCCGCGCACGTCAGTGTCCGCCCACCCGCCGCCGGGGCGGCCAGGGCAGGAAGCCGGAGGTGGAGTCGATGTATTCCTTGTACCCGGGACGCGCGGACATTGCCTTTTCCGTCAGCGGCTTCCCTGTCTTGCCGGCGAGCGTCCAGATCATCAGGGCGGGGGAGAGAACGGTCAGGACACCCGGCCAGGAATCGGCCGCCACCAGGAACAGCCCTGCCCAGACGGCGGCGTCGCCGAAATAGTTGGGGTGGCGGGTGTAGCGCCACAGGCCGGTGTTGAGGACGGTGCCGCGCCTGGCGGGATCGGATTTGAACTGCGTCAGCTGCCAGTCGCCGACCGTCTCGAACACGAAGCCAAGGATCCAGAGCAGGACGCCGGCGAACGCCAGCCAGCCCAGGCTTCCCGTGGCGAACATGCCGACCTGGATAGTGAGCGAGACGAAGAACATCACCAGCCCCTGGGGCAGGTAGACCCGCCGCAGGGCATAGACGTGGCGTGATCCGGGCGCTCCGGCGAGCATGTCCACGTAGCGCGGGTCCTCGTGGCCGCCGCGTGCGCGTGCCCCGATGTGGACGGCGAGGCGGATGCCCCACACGGCGACCAGGGCTAGCAGCAGCAGCCGCCTGCCGGCGTCGCCGTATCCGGCCGAAAGCACCCAGGAGATGCCGGCCACCACCACGAAGCCCAGACCCCAGACGGTGTCGATGACGGAGTGCCGGTTCTGCCGCACGGCAACCGCGAAAGTCACCCCGAGCAGCACCACGAGTCCCGCGATGACCCAGGGCAGGCTTCCAAGGAAGGCATCGAGCGGGAACGGCGGCATCACAACACCACCGGCATACGCGTTCCGGCGGCCGGCGGGGCTCCGCCGAGGGCGCTGCGCAATGCGTCCCTGGCGCCGGAAACATCGGCCTCCGTTGCCTCGCCGAAAGCGTCCAGGACGAAACCGTTCGCCAGCACGTTCCACAGTGCCAGCCGGCGGATCATGAAATGGCCGGCTTCCTTGAGCGAGACGTAGTCAACGGACGCGGCGACGCCCTCGGCGCGCCGGGCGTAGTCCAGTGAGTTCGCCGGGCTGGTCCAGCGGTCCTCCGTCCCGTGGACGATCAGGACGCGGCGGCCCGCTACAGGCTGGACCGAAGTCTTGTGGTTCACCCACGGCGCGAGCGCGACGACGGCTTCGACCTGCGGGTCGTCGGCCACGCACAGCGCCGTGAGACCGCCCATGGAGTGGCCCAGCAGGTACACCGGCACGCCGGGATGTTCCTGGCTGATCCGGGCGAGCGCCCAGCGGGCATCGTGAACGGGGGACATGTCCTCCCCGTTCCAGCCGCGGTAGCGGTTGCGCAGGGTCCACACGGCCAGCCCGTGCGGGCCGCCCTGTCTGTGCAGCGCCCGGGCGAAGGGCACCATCCGGGCCGGACTCAGGTGCCGGCCGCGGACTGCGTCAAAACTGTCCGCCCGCCCGCCGTGCAGGATCAACACGACTCCGTGGGTCTCCCCGGCGGCTTCGGCGATGGTCAGCACGGCTTTGGCGACGGGCCCGGAACGGCCCGCCTCCGGCTCGCGGTCGTCGAGTTTGCGCATTGCCACGTCTGTGTCCTTCCGGTCCTTCGTCCGTCAATTACCAACCATAGGTTGCGGCCCCCTCCCGTCAAGGCCGGTGGTCCCTAGTGTGGATTCGGAGCCGGCGCCCCCGGTGATGGGTGCGGCCGGCAGGCGTGCATTTGCTGGCGCCCTTGACGGGGAAATGCGGGAAGAGTAGGCATGAGCAGGTAAACCTCCGGGCGCCACGCCGGCTGGGAGCGCAGAGAACCGTCCGGTCGAATCTCACGACGAAATCGACGGTATACAAAATGAACGGAACACAGTTCGATAGCCTGCGCGGGCAAGTCCGCGGGCAGATCATCACGCCCGGCGACGCCGGCTACGACGCGGCACGGGCAGTCTTCAACGGCATGATCGATAAGAGGCCGGCAGCGGTGGCCCAGGTATCCCAGGTGGCCGATGTCATCTCCTGCGTCAACTTCGCCCGGGACAACTCCCTGGACCTGGCGGTCCGTGGTGGAGGACACAGTGCCCCGGGCTTTGGCACGTGGGATGACGCCCTGGTCATCGATTTCTCCAACATGACCGGCGTCCGGGTTAATCCGGCAGCCGCGACGGCGCGCGCGGAGCCGGGTGCGACGTGGGCCGACTTCAACCACGCGACCCATGCCTTCGGGCTGGCAACTCCCGGCGGCATTGTCGGCTCGACCGGTATCGCCGGGTTGACCCTCGGCGGCGGCATTGGATACCTGAGCCGCAAGTATGGCCTCAGCTGCGACAACCTCCTCTCTGCCGACGTCGTCACGGCCGAGGGAAAATTCCTTACCGCCAGCGAAAGCGAGAACGAGGACCTGTTCTGGGCGTTGCGCGGCGGCGGCGGGAACTTCGGCGTCGTGACGTCGTTCGAATACCGGATGCACCCCGTGGACATGGTCCACGCCGGCATCATCATTTACCCCATCGAGCATGCCGAGACGGTGGCGCGGTTTTACCGGGACTACATGGCTACCGCCCCTGAAGAGTTTGGCGCGTTCCTGGGCTTCCACCAGGGTCCTCCTGTTCCGTTCCTGCCCGAGGAATGGCATGGCAAACCGGTGTGCGTCATCGTCGGCATGTGGACCGGTGATCCGGCGGAAGGTCCGGCACGCTGGCAGCCGTTCCTGGACGCCGCGCCGGCGGCGGGATCCATGGTGGGACCAATGCCGTACCCCGCCTTGAACTCGGCCTTCGACCCGCTGCAGCCCCCTGGCATGCAGGCCTACTGGAAAGCGGATTTTCTGGCGGAACTGAACGACGGTGCCATCGCGGCGCACATCGAACACGGCAGCAAGGTCCCCAGCGTGCAGACCGCGGTACACATCTACCCCATCGATGGTGCGGTCCAGCGGGTGGGCGCGACGGACACGGCGTTCGCCAACCGGAACGTGAAGTTTTCGCCCGTGATCGCGGCGCAGTGGATGGACCCCGCGGAAAACGAGGCAAACATCGCGTGGGTGAGGGACTACGCGGCCGCCCTGCGGCCCTATTCTGCCCCCGGCGGCTACATCAACTTCATGGATGGCGATGATCTGCCCAGGGTTGCGGAGAACTACGGGGAGAACTACAAGCGGCTGAGGGAGGTCAAAGCCAAATACGATCCGCAGAACCTCTTCCACGTCAACCAGAACATCGCGCCGGTGTAAGCGCGGCGTCATCGGTCCTGAGCGGAACCGCCCACGCCGTAAAGTTTTCGGCATGAGGGTGAACTGCTGATGGGCGCCGGACACTCGCACTCCCACAACGAACATCCGGAGCCGACGCCTCAAATGTTGGCTGCGCGGAAGAAGGCCAACTGGATCCTGGCTGCCATCCTGATCCCGCTGACGCTGCTGACCCTGGCGGCCATGGCCTTCATGTGGCCGTCGGGAAGCAAGGAAGGCATCACGCTGGCCAGCCCGTACGCGGCGGCCCCGGGGGTGACGTTTGACACCGGCAAGATCCAGCGGGTCGTCGTCGGCAGCTGTTCGGATATCCAGGCCGGCGGTGACGCCGCCCAGCAGGGCACCTCCGGTTCCGGCGCCGCGCCGCAGCCGCCGAACGAGGGCTCTCAATGCACGTTCGCATACACTGAGCCGGACAAGGGCGGCAACCCGGTGAAAGTGGTCATCAACCCTGACGTCGCGAAGTCCCACGGCGTGAAGCCCGGGGACGGGATCCGCTACCTGAACCTCTCGAAGGTGCAGGACGCCGCGGGCCAGGGCGCGCCGGCCTATGTCTTCGTCGACTTTGTCCGGACCCTGCCCATCATCTTCCTGGCCGTGCTCTACGCCGTCGTGGTGATCGCCGTGGCGCGCTGGCGCGGACTGCGGGCCCTGATCGGGCTTGTCGGCGCGTACGTTGTGCTTGTCTCGTTCATGCTGCCCGGGCTGGTCGAGGGCAAGCCGCCGCTGCTGCTGGCTCTCGTGGGATCCACGGTGATCATGATCGGGGTGCTCTACTTCGCCCACGGCTTCTCCGCCCGCACGTCGACGGCGCTGCTCGGGACGATGTTCGGCCTCGCTATTACGGCGCTGCTGGCGGCCTGGGCCACCGACGCCGCCAACCTCGCCGGTGTGGGCAGCCACGACGCTGCCACCCTGACCAACATCTCGGACAACATCTCAATCTCCGGCATCATCCTGTGCGGACTGATCATTTCCGGGCTGGGCGTGCTCAACGACGTCACCATCACGCAGTCCTCGGCCGTCTGGGAACTGTGGGAACTCGCCCCCGAAACCAGCGCCCGGCAGCTCTTCACGTCCGCCATGCGGATCGGCCGGGACCACATCGCCTCCACCGTCTACACCATCGCGTTTGCCTACGCCGGCGCGGCCCTGCCGGTGCTGATCCTGGTCATGCTCTACGAGCGGCCGCTCGGGGACGCCCTGACCAGCGCCGAACTCTCCGAGGAAGTCATCCGCACCCTCGTCGGCTCCGTGGGCCTCGTCCTGGCCGTGCCGGTCACCACCCTCATCGCCGTGCTGGTGGTCAAGGCCACCGGCATCAGGGGTGGTGCGGTGGCAGGGCCCGCGTCGGAACGGACTCCGTCGGATCGGGGCAGGCCGGTAGGGCCCGCGTCGGACCGGATCGCGCCGGATGGGGCCGCCCCGGATTGGGGCGGGTCCGACCCGGGCGGGTCCGACGGCGCCGGTGCTGCCACGCGCCGCGGGCGGCGGGCCGCACTGCGGGGCTGACGAGGAATCTGCAGGCACCCCGAACGCCGCCAGATCGGGAAGATTTCCACATAGCCGGAGCGGGACCGGGCCGATTTGCCCGTCTTTGAGACAATGGTCGGGTGACTGTTGTAGCAACCCCTCCCGCCCCCAAGCTGGAACTCCCGCCCCTGAAGCTGGGCCCGATCACGGTGGACACCCCCGTGATCCTGGCTCCCATGGCGGGCATCACCAACTCCGCCTTCCGCAGACTGTGCCGTGAATACGGCGGCGGCCTGTACGTGGCGGAGATGGTCACCTCGCGCGCCCTCGTCGAGCGCACGCCGGAGTCGCTGCGCATCATTTCGCACGACGACGACGAAAAAGTCCGTTCCGTCCAGCTGTACGGCGTGGACCCCGTCACCGTCGGCCAGGCCGTCCGGATGCTGGTGGAGGAGGACCGGGCGGACCACATCGACCTCAACTTCGGCTGCCCCGTGCCCAAGGTCACCCGGCGCGGCGGCGGATCGGCCTTGCCGTGGAAGATCGACCTCTTCACCTCCATCGTCCAGACCGCGGTGAAGGAAGCCTCCAAGGGCAATGTCCCGTTGACCATCAAGATGCGCAAGGGCATCGACGAGGACCACCTGACCTACCTCGATGCTGGCCGGATTGCCCGCGATTCCGGCGTCGCAGCCGTCGCCCTTCATGGCCGCACGGCCGCCCAGTTCTATTCCGGCCAGGCCGACTGGTCCGCCATCGCCCGGCTGCGCGAAGCCCTGCCGGACATTCCCGTTCTCGGCAACGGAGATATCTGGTCCGCGGAGGACGCGGTCCGGATGGTCCGCGAAACGGGTGTGGACGGCGTCGTCGTCGGCCGTGGCTGCCAGGGCAGGCCCTGGTTGTTCGGCGACCTCATGGCCGCGTTCGAAGGCAGCGACCAGCGGCACCGGCCGGACCTGCGCCAGGTTGCCGAGAGCGTGTACCGGCACGCTGAGCTCATGGTCGAAACGTTCGGGGACGAGGGCAAAGCCCTGCGCGAAATCCGCAAGCACATTGCCTGGTACTTCAAGGGCTACGTGGTCGGCAGCGAACTGCGGACCAAGCTGGCGCTCGTCACCAGCCTGGAGGTGCTGCGCGGTACCCTGGACCAGCTGGACCTCGACTCGCCGTATCCCGGAGGCGACGCCGAGGGTCCGCGCGGCCGCGCTGGTTCGCCCAAAAAACCGGCCCTGCCAAAGGACTGGCTGCTGAACCGGACGCTGGATGACGCCCAGACCCGCGATATTTCCTTCGCCGAACTGGATGTCTCCGGTGGCTGAGACCCGGACCACCGCGCCCGTCCTGGACGGGTATACCTCCCGCGACTGGGCCCGCTGGGTCGAGGAGCCGCCCAAGAGCACCTACCGCTCGGACTTCGAGCGTGACCGTGCAAGGGTCCTGCACTCCTCGGCGCTGCGCCGGCTCGGCGCGAAGACCCAGGTGGTGGCCCCGGATACCGACGACTTCGTCCGGACCCGGCTCACGCACAGCCTCGAAGTTGCCCAGGTGGGCCGCGAACTGGGCCGTGCGCTGGGCTGTGACCCCGACGTCGTGGACACCGCATGCCTCAGCCACGACCTCGGCCACCCGCCTTTCGGCCACAATGGCGAAGCCGCCCTCAACGAGGTGGCGCACGGGATCGGCGGCTTCGAAGGCAACGCCCAGACGCTGCGGCTGCTGACCCGGCTGGAGCCAAAGGTCCTCGCCGCCGACGGCCGGCCGGCCGGCTTGAACCTGACCCGGGCCAGTCTCGATGCCGCCGCCAAATACCCGTGGTCCGCGGTAAACGCCCCGGTCATCCACGGGGAGCGGACCAGCAAGTTCGGTGCCTACGAGGACGACCTCCCCATCTTCGACTGGATCCGCGACGGCGCCCCGGAACGCCGGTCCTGCCTCGAAGCGCAGGTCATGGACCTGGCGGACGATATCTCCTACTCGGTGCACGACGTCGAGGACGCGATCGTGGCAGGGCATTTCCAGCTGCGCTGGATGGACAACCCGGACCACCGCGCCCGCGTCGTCGGCTACGCCAAGCAGTGGTACCTGCCGCACAACGATCCCGCCGCGATCGACGCCGCCCTGGCCCGGCTGGAGGCCACGGATGTCTGGGTGCGCGAGGCCGACGGCAGCCGCAAAGCCATGGCGGCGCTCAAGGACATGACCAGCCAGCTCATCGGCCGCTTCTGCCAGAGCGCGCTGGAGGCCACCCGCACGGTCTACGGTCCGGAAAACCTGACCCGCTACAACGCGGAGCTGATCGTTCCGGATGAAACCGTGATGGAAATCGCGGTCATGAAGGGCCTGGCCACCACCTTCGTGATGACCACCGAACACCGGCAGCCCATCTACGAGCGTCAGCGTGAGGTCCTGCATGCCCTCGTCACCGCGCTCAGCGCCACGGGGGACCGCCATCTGGAACCGATGTTCGCCGCCGACTGGCTCGACGCGGGCGACGACGCCGCGCGGCTGCGTGTCGTCATCGACCAGGTCGCGTCGTTGACGGACGGCTCGGCGCTGGCCATGTACGAGCGTCTCGTGGGCAGCCTGCCGTCGCTGTGGTGAGGGCCCCCATGGCCGGCCCGTCGGCGTCGTACCCGGGGACTAGGATGGCAATGTGGCCGGCCTGATCAAACGCGAAGACATCGATGAAGTACGCCAGCGCACCGACATCAAGGAAGTCGTCGATGGCTACGTGACGCTCAAGGGAGCCGGGCTCGGGTCCTACAAGGGTCTGTGCCCCTTCCACGACGAGCGTTCTCCATCTTTCACCGTTCGACCCCAGGTTGGCCGGTACCACTGCTTTGGCTGCGGCGAGGACGGCGACGTCATCTCCTTCGTCCAAAAGCTGGACCACATCTCCTTCCACGAGGCCGTGGAGAAGCTGGCCCACCGGATCGGCTTCGAGCTCCACTACGAGGACGGCGGCTCCGGGCCCAACCGGGAGGACATCGGCCGGCGCCAGCGGCTGCTGGACGCGCACAAGGTGGCCGACGAGTTCTTCCGTGCCCAGCTGCTCACCCCCGGCGCCGCTGAGGGCCGCAACTTCCTCTACGGGCGTGGCTTCGACCGTGCGGCGGCCGAACAGTTCGGCGTGGGCTACGCGCCGCAGGGCTGGGACTCGCTCCTCAAGCACCTCCGCGGCCGCGGCTACACGGACCCGGAACTCAAGCTGACCGGCATGTTCTCTGAAGGCGGCCGGGGGATCTATGACCGTTTCCGCGGCCGGCTGATCTGGCCCATCCGGGACATCGCCGGCGACACCATCGGCTTCGGTGCCCGCAAGCTCTACGAGGACGATCAGGGCCCGAAGTACCTGAACACCCCTGAAACCGCGCTCTACAAGAAGTCCCAGGTCCTTTACGGAATCGACCTCGCCAAGCGCAACATCGCCAAAGACCGCCAGCTCGTGGTCGTGGAAGGCTACACCGACGTCATGGCCTGCCACCTGGCCGGCATTCCGACGGCGGTAGCCACGTGCGGGACCGCCTTCGGCACCGAGCACATCAAGATCGCCCGCCGGTTGCTCTCCGACGACGGCAGCGGGGGAGAGGTCATCTTTACGTTCGACGGCGACGCCGCCGGGCAGAAGGCGGCCCTGCGCGCCTTCGAAGAGGACCAGCGGTTTGTCGCACAAACCTTCGTGGCGGTCGAACCCAACGGCGCGGACCCCTGCGAACTGCGCCAGTCCAAGGGCGACTCCGCCGTCCGGGATTTGATCGGTAGCCGCCGCCCGCTGTTTGAGTTCGCCATCCGGGCCACCCTGAAGCGGCACAATCTGGACACGGTCGAGGGCCGGATCGCGGCCCTGCGTGAATCCGCGCCCGTGGTGGCGCAGATTCGCGACGCCGGAATCCGGCCGGCCTATGCCCGGGAGCTCGCCGGCTGGCTGGGGATGCCGGTCGAGGAGGTCAGCAGGGCCGTCGGCGCGGCGACCAAACGCGCTGCACAGGCTGCATCGGCTCCACCGGGCGGCGGCCAGGCCCAGAGTCACGGGCAGGGCGGCGGGCAGGGGTATGCAGGGTCCGGCCGCGGCTTTGCCGGAACCGCGCCCGGCGTTGCCCCCTTGCCGCCGTCGGCCGTACTCCCGTCCTTCAACCGCCCCGATCCCCGGGACCCCGTGGCCGCGATGGAGCGCCAGGCGCTCGAGGTCGCGCTGCAGGAACCCGGCATGCTCGAGGGCGGGACGTGGCAGCGCTTCTCGGAGGCGCGGTTCTCCACACCCGCCTATCTCGCCATCCACGAGGCCATCCGGGCCACCGGACTCGGGTCTTCGGGGGATCCGGTGCGCTGGGTCGAGCAGCTGCTGCAGGAGGTCCCTGAGCCCCTTCGCCCGCTCGTGTCCGAGCTCTCCGTGGTGCCCCTGCCGGCCAACACCCCCGAAGGCGTCCTGCGCTACTGCAAGGACATCCTCGCCCGCTTGTTCGAGCTCCAGATCACCCGCGTCAAGGCCGAGAAGATGGGCCAGCTGCAGCGTCTGGACGCCTCGGCCGACCCCGAGGAATTCCAGCGGCTGAATCGCGAACTCATGCAACTTGAGATGCAGCGGCGGTCCCTGCGCTCGGACGCCTGAGCCGCCGATTTCGTTTCCCGGGCTGGTGTTTGCTAGGCTTATACCCGCTTCATTCCTCCTTAGCTCAATTGGCAGAGCATTCGACTGTTAATCGAAGGGTTGCTGGTTCAAGTCCAGCAGGAGGAGCGCGCAGTCCCCGTTCCGGGTTCCGGAACGGGGACTTTTTTATACCCGAAGGGGTATTTCGCGACTGGCTGGCGCTGGCCCCGTGGCCGATTTCCCTACCGGCAAAACCTTTGCTAATGTCGTACCTGCTTCATTCCTCCTTAGCTCAATTGGCAGAGCATTCGACTGTTAATCGAAGGGTTGCTGGTTCAAGTCCAGCAGGAGGAGCGGACAGGTCCCGCGGCCGGTGAAAACCAGCCGCGGGACCTTTTTTATTTCCTCTTTTTTGTTGCCCCGTCAATGGCCAGGGCTTTCCGCCGGGCAACGCAGTGGCGGGCAGTTCAGGTAGAGGTTCAGACGAAGTACATTTCCACCTGGAGGAAGCGCTGGGCCTCGGCGACCGCTGCCTGGAAGGCCTCCAGTTCCGTGGGGGACTTCCGAGGTTCCCGCGGGTGCCATTCATGCGGCGCCGAGTGCACCTGGGTGAATCCGCCGCCCGGGGGCGCATAAAAGATGCCGAACCGTTGCACCGGCCACTCCGGGGAAGATTCCGGTGCCACGAGGAGGGCGGAGTCATATGCGGGGTTGTACCACTGGGCGATTGGGCGGCGGCGGTCTTCGGTGAACAGGCCGGCGGCGAACAGGGCCGCCGACTGCGGACTGGTCTGAGCACACAAACGATCCCACCACAGGGGCAGGATTCCGGCGTCGCACCGCTGCCAAGTGGCCGGAAGGGGCTGGTGATCCTGCCTGTCGGGCATGAAATAACTTTATCGCCCGGCGCGGACGTCGAACAGGGCGCGAGGGGGGCGCAAGGGCTGCAGGCCACGGACAGGGCTGCGTGGGCGGCTGGGCGGGGCCATAGGGCAGAGGCCAGAGTGCAGGCCATGTTGGCGGAGCGACGGGCCAGAGGACAAGAGCTGCAGGGTCGCAGGAATGCGCGGGCGTGCGGGTTTACTGGTGCAGGGGTTCAGGGGTGCWGGGGTGCAGGGGTGCAGGGGTGCAGGGGTGCAAGGTGTGGCTGGGCAGCGCCACAGGCACAGGCACAAGTGTGCAGGGGTGCAGAGTACGGCTGGGCAGCGCCACAGGCACAGGGTCGGGCCACGGTGTTCGCTGTACTGGGGCTGTCCGGGGGACATGCTCAGTGCTGGCGGGATGCCCTTGGGGACATGTCCAGTGGTGGTCCTGGCGGATGGACATAGTGCCAATATGTCCAGCCCCGGGCGCCAAGAATGGGCATGTCCCGCGGGGGAGTGCGCCAAGAATGGGCATGTCCCGTGGGGGAGGCCGTGAAGAATGGGCATGTCCCCCCGGGGAGGGCCCGGCTACTGGATCGGTGGCACCGTGCTGGGCCGAACAACCAGCCACAGTGCAGCGGCCGCCAGAAGGATGCAGACGGCCTGGACGGCGCCCATCGGGGTTGCGGAGCTGACGCCGAGCCAGCCGACCACCGGCGAGACCAGGCCCGCCATCAAGAAGGTCGCCGCGCCGAGAAGTGAAGCCGCGGTTCCGGCCTGCGCTCCGTGTTTGGCCAGGGCCAGGACCTGCACGGTGGGGAAGGTGAAACCGGCGCCCAGGATGTAGAACCACAGCGGCACCAGGACGCCCCACAGCCCGAACCCCAGCTGGTCGAAGACGACAATCAGGACGGCCATGATGAACATCCAGGCCGTGGAACAAGCCAGGATCCACTGCGGCGGGACGCGCTTGATGAGCCGCGCACTGGTCTGCACGCCTGCCACGATGCCCAGCGAGTTGACACCAAAGAGCAGGCCGTACTGCTGGGGCGTGAACCCGTAGACATTCTGGAACAGGAAAGGCGAGGCGGAGAGGTAGGTGAAGAGGCCCGCGAAGTTCATCCCGCCCACCAGCAGCAGGCCTACGAAGATCCGGTCGGAGAACAGCACCTTGTAACGCTGGCCCATGGTCATCCCGGTTTTGCCGCGCAGTTCCGGCGGCAGGGTCTCCCGGATCACGAAGAGGGCCGCGATGATGACGCAGGTCCCGTAGGCGGCCAGGAACAAGAAGATGCCGGGCCAGGGCATCAGCAACAGCAGCTGGGAGCCGATGACCGGGGCGAGGATCGGGGCCAGCCCGTTGACCAGGGCCATCCTCGCGAACATCCGCACCATCGCGTAGCCGCTGAACAGGTCACGGACCATGGCCATGGCCACCACGCCGCCCCCTGCAGCCCCGACACCCATGAGGACACGGAAGAAACCCAGCGTGGCGATGTCCGTGGACTGCGCTGCGCCCAGGGACGCCGCGATGTGGACCGCTGTCGCCACGATCAGGGGCAGGCGCCGGCCGAACTTGTCGCTCAGCGGGCCCACGACCAGCTGTCCCAGCGCGAAACCGATGGTCGTCCCCGTGAGCGTCAGCTGCACCGCGGCCGCGGAGACGCCAAGGCTGTCTTCCAGGGCCGGGAATGCGGGCAAGTAGAGGTCGACCGTGAACGGCCCGAGGGCGGTCAAAGCGCCGAGCGTCAGGATGTAGAGGAATTTACGACGGCGGCTCAGGGAATCACCGGGATTGTGGGGTGTGCTCACAGTGGTCCATCCTAGGGCCCGCCGGGGTGGCCGGCCGGTGGCTGGGCGGGCGCGCCACACCTTGCCCGAAAAGGCCTCCCAAGAGCCTAAATGATAGTTTTGACACCGGGGTCTGTGCGAAGCTGTCCAGACCCGGCAAGCCCGCGCGAGCGGATCGACGGATGGCACCAGTTAGGCGGGACCGATGAGCGGACGTCACAGCGGCGGGACAGGCGGTGGGTTGCGCATTTCCGCGCTGCCGCAAACCCTGAAGATGATCTTCAAGCTGGCGCCCCGGCAACTCAGTGACGAGATTGCCCTGGCCAAGGCCGAAATCAAACGCAAGGGGACCCAGCTCGGCGTCGCCGGTGCCTTCTTCGCCGTCGCCCTTGTCTTCGTTGGACTCCTGGTGATCGGACTCTTCATTGCAGCGATCATGGGACTGGCCACCATCATGCCCGCGTGGCTCGCCGCCTTGTTGGTCTCCGCCGTCTGCCTGATTATCGCCGCGATCGGGGCGCTTATCGGGCAGAACAAGTTCAAGAAGCTCATGCCACTGGTCCCCGAGGAGACGATCCGGGGGCTCAAGTACGATCTCGGCATCGCCAAGGAAGGCTCCGCCTTCGACGCCAGGATCCTGGATCCGAGCACCGAGCAGTACAAAGCAGCGAAGGCCGCCAAGGAAGCCGCCGCAGCCAAGGCGACGGCGGAAAAGGAAGCAAAGGCTGCCGCCAAGCCCGACTTCGGGCCGCCGCCCACAGAGGCTGAACTCCGACGCCGGCTGGACCTGCGGCGCACGCACCTTACCGGCGTCCGCGACGACCTCGGCCGCGAACTCGATGTCAAGACCCAGGCCCAAACCCTTCTGTCGGCCGCCCAGGTCCGGCTCCAGGACGGCAAGGAGCAGCTCAGCGACAAGATCGCAGGCTTCCGCGCCTCAGCCCGATCCTCGGCGGGGTCGGCCACATCCGCTGACGGCCAGGGCCTGGCCGACACGATCAAGCGGCGCTGGAAGCCCCTGGCTGTGCTCGCCGCCTCTGGAGCCGCCCTCGCGGTCCTGGTACGCAGGCTGATAAAGGGCTAGACAGATCCCTGAACCTAAACGCCAAACCGTTGCCGTCCACGGAAAGGGGGAATCGATGAAGTTCATCGGCGCCGGCGCCCGCCCCGGGCAGCCCCTCGTCCACCGCGACGCGGTCTTCACGGTTCCCAATGTCCTGACCGTGGTGCGCTTCCTTGGTGTTCCGTTATTCATCTGGCTGGTCCTCTCGGAGCACAAGTACGGCTACGGTGCCGTCGTGCTCGCGGTCATGGCCAGTACCGACTGGGTGGACGGCTACATCGCCCGCCGCTTCAATCAGATGTCCAACCTCGGACGGGTCATGGACCCGATCGCGGACAGGCTTTCCCTGATCGCCGTCGCCGTGACCCTCGTGATCGCAGGCGTCGTCGAGTGGTGGTATCTCGCCGCGCTGCTGGTCCCGGACGCGGTCCTGCTGGCTCTGTCAGTGTTCTATTTCCACGGCCACCCGGATCTGCCGGTGAGCCGCATCGGAAAGATCCGGACGGGCCTGCTGCTGGTGGGCACGCCGCTGCTGGTGCTCTCCAAGCTTCCGGTGCCCGCGGCGGACGTCTATGCCACGGTCGCGTGGATCTTCCTGGGATTGGGGCTCGTGGGGCACTGGATCGCGGCCTACAACTACGTCTGGGCCATCATCGGCAAGGGCAGGCAGCTTCGCGCCAACGACGGCGGCTCCCGCTGATGGTCTGGGTTGCGGTTTTGCTTGCGGTCCTCGGCGCCTTCTGCCTGGCGTTTGGGGCACAGCGCCAGGGCAGTGCGGTCAAGGCCGATACCGGCGGCCTGGCGCTGAGCACCCACGGCCTGCTGCGGCTCGTGCGTAACCCGCGCTGGGTATTCGGGTTTCTTCTGCTGTGCGCCGGGATGGGAATGAACGCGATTGCCCTCGTCATGGCGCCCTTGACGGTGGTGCAGCCGATCGGCGCGATCGCCCTGGTCATCACCACCGTGGTCAACACCAAGGACCAAGGCCTGAGCATGAACCGGGCAACCGTCGTGGCCATCTCGCTCTGCGTGACCGGCTCAGCGCTGTTCGTGCTGCTGGCCGTCACCGCCACGCAGGAGAATCACAACGTCAGCAGCGAGGACGAGCTGACGATCGTGTTGCTCCTGGCCATTGCGGTTGCGGCCTTTGGCACGCTCGCGGTCCTGTTCAGGCACCGCATGAGCGCCTTCGTCTACATCCTCGGCGCCGGCGTCCTGTTCGGCTTCGTTGCTGTGCTGACCCGCATCATTGGCAGGCATCTGCTCGATCCAAATGGGCAGTTCCTGCTGAATGTGCCGTGGTACAGCGTCGTTGCGATTATTGCTGCAGGCGCTCTGGGATCGTGGTTTGTCCAAAACGCCTACTCCAGCGGACCGCCTGACCTCGTGATCGCCGGATTGACGGTGATCGACCCCATCGTGGGCATCGCGATTGGCATCGTGATTCTGGGAGAACTGCGTCCGGATGTCCAACCCGTGACGGCTATTGCCATGGGGACGGCCGCATTGCTTGCTATCGTGGGAGTCATAGCCCTCTCCAGGCACCACCCGGAAGTCACCAAGCGCAAGAAGGACGCGCGGAAGGCAGCGGGCAGGTCCTAGGGCGTCAGTCCAGACTTCGGCTGCAGGCCCGGCGCGCCTGTGCCGACTGCCAGCCGGCCGCCATTGATCCAGCTGTCCGCACAGCGACCACCAGGAGCTCTTCACGTGACCACGTCCGACAACCAGCCCCCGCTGACCATCCTGATTGCCGCTGACACGTACCCGCCCCACGTCAACGGCGCCGCCCAGTTCGGCTACCGCCTCGCCAAGGGCATGACAGCCCGGGGTCACGATGTCCACGTCCTGGCGTGCCGCCCGGGCAAGGGCCCGAGCTACAGCGAGTTCAGCGACGAGGCTACCGTCCACCGCCTGCGCTCCCACTCGGTGCCCACGCACGAGTACTTCCGGGTCACCTTCCCCTGGGAGATCAAGAAGGAAATAGGGCTGTTGTTCGACCGCATCCAGCCGGACGTGGTGCACATCCAGAGCCACTACATGATCGGCGAGCACGTCCTGTACGAGGCCGTGAAGCGCGGCATCCGGGTGGTGGCGACGAACCACTTCATGCCCGAAAACCTGAACCCCTTCCTGCCGTTCCCGCAGTGGTTCAAAGACATTGTGGGCCGGATCTCCTGGCGGGACATGGGCAAGGTCATGGGCCAAGCCGACGTCGTGACCACACCCACGCCGCTTGCCGCCAAAGCCATGCACCAGCACGCCTTCCTCCGCCAGGTCCTGCCCCTTTCCAACGGCATCGACGCCGCAGCCTACGAGCTGCATCCCGGCGAGACGGTGGAACGCCACGCCAGCCCCACGGTCCTCTTCGCCGGCCGGCTGGCGGAGGAGAAGCACGTGGACGTCCTGATCGATGCCGTCGCCAAGACGCCCAAAGAACTGGACATCCACCTCGAAATCGTCGGCGGCGGAGAAGTCCGCCCTGCCCTGGAGGCGCAGGTCGCCCGGCTCGGACTGAAGGACAGGGTGAGGTTCCTCGGCCTGGCCAGTGACGCCGAACTTCGCAAGGCCTACATCACGGCCGATGTGTTCTGCATGCCCGGCACGGCAGAACTTCAGTCCCTCGTGACCCTGGAGGCGATGTCGGCGTCCACGCCAGTCCTGCTGGCCGACGCCATGGCGCTGCCGCACCTGGTCCGCGACGGGGAAAATGGCTATCTCTTTATCCCCAACGACAGCGATGACCTCGCGGCCAAGCTGACGCGCGTGTTCTCGCTGCCCGACCACGAGCGTGATGCGATGGGCAAGACCAGCCGAGAAATGGTGGAAAGCCACGGTATCGCGCGCACGCTGCAGACGTTTGAGGACATCTACCGGGGCGCGAGCTACGACGACCTGGTCCTCTAGGCACACCGCCTGGCAGAACTGCAGCCCCTCCGAACGCCGCAGGTTCCACGGCGTCCAGTCCAAGAGCACCCGGGTCAGCACCGGCAGGCCGCCTGCCGGTGGCGGCATGCACGTGTGATGCGTCTACTATTGCTAGAGTATTTTTGCCCGGAACCAATCCGGCCCCCGCGGGCCAGGTCTGGCTCCGGGCGCAAGGGGCTATAGCTCAGCTGGTTAGAGCGCGGGACTCATAATCCTAAGGTCCTCGGTTCAAGTCCGAGTAGCCCTACTTTCATTTCTGCGGCGGCCCCCTCATCCGGGGTCCGCAACCACGGGAGCCGTGGCTGACGTCCGACGTCGGCCGCGGCTCCCTTTTTGTCGGGTTTTCGTTGGGCCGGCACTTGCAGGCGTCCCGACACTGAGATAAGTTACTGATCAGTAACATATTGTCGGCGCGAAGCCCGCGCCCTTTTGGTCCCCGCTGATCGAGTGAAGGAACACCATGTCCAAAGCTGCCATCGACATCCACAACCTGCCCTACGCCGATGGCGATTTCTTTGCGTTCGAGCAGCTGCTCAGCGCCAAGGAGCAGGACAGGTTGGCCGAAGTCCGCGAGTTCCTCACCCGCGAAGTCCGGCCGATCGCCGTCGATTGCTGGAATCGCGCGGAGTTCCCCATGGAGTTGATCCCGAAGCTCGCCGAAATCGACCTGGTCAGCCCCGTCCGGAGGCAGGGCTACTCGAACCTCTTCGCAGGCATCCTGCACGCGGAGGCCACCCGTGCCGACACGTCGATCGCGACGTTCATGGGCGTCCACGACGGGCTCTTCACGGGCTCCATCGAAGCCCTTGCCTCCCAGGAGCAGCAGGACGCTTGGCTTCCCGAGATCTACTCGCTCAAGAAGATCGGCGCCTTCGGCCTCACCGAACCCCTGGGCGGCTCCGACGTCGCCGGCGGTACGCGCACCACGGCACGGCGCGACGGCGATAACTGGATCCTCAATGGAGCCAAGCGCTGGATCGGCAACGCGACTTTCTCCGACTGGGTGGTCATCTACGCCCGCGATGTCGACGACAACCAGGTCAAAGGGTTCCTCGTGGACACCAAGACCGAGGGATACAGTGCCGTGAAAATCGAGAACAAGATCTCGCTGCGCACGGTGCAGAACGCTGACATCACGCTCGACAACGTTGTGGTGCCGGAGTTCTTCAAGCTCGCCAACGCCAACAGCTTCCGCGACACCAACAAGGTCCTGAAAGTCACCCGCCTGGCCGTGGCCTGGCAAGCGGTGGGCCAGCAGCTCGCGGCCTTCGACGTCGCCCGGCGCTACGCCGTGGAACGCAGCCAGTTCGGCCGTCCGATTGCCTCCTTCCAACTGATCCAGCACCAGCTCGTGCAGATCCTCGGTAATGCGGTCAGCTCCATGGGCATGATGGTGAGGCTTTCCCAGCTGGAGGACGCGGGGGAGGCGAAGGACGAGCAGTCCGCGCTGGCCAAGGCCTTCACCACCGCGCGGATGCGCGAAAGCGTGGCCCTGGGCCGGAGTATCCTCGGCGGGAACGGGATCGTGACGGACTTCGAGATGGCCAAAGTCTTTGCGGACGCCGAAGCCATCTACTCCTATGAGGGCACGCACGAAATCAACACCCTCGTCACCGGCCGGGCTATCACGGGCATTTCAGCGATCGTCTGACGGGCGCCAAACGGGCGCCAAACGGTCGCCGCGGCTGCCCGCGGGCGTCAATGGACGATCCGCGCATCAAAGACGGCGCCAAATGCTGCATCACGGACCCGGATTCAGGGGCGGGAGCAGAACCGACGGCCGAAGGTCCATCACGAAAGCCAGCGGGTTGACGTAGTCTTCGCCGCGGCGGACGCCCCAGTGGAGGCAGGGCGGGGCCGGGCCGCAGTGGCCGGTCTGCACCTGCCCCAGGACATCGCCCTCCGCCACGGCGGACCCCGCCCTCAGTGAACTCGCCACCGGCTCGAAACTGCTGCGCAGCCCGTTGCCGTGATCGATCGTGATGACCGGCCGGTCCACCACCGTCCCGACAAAGCTCACCGTCCCGGCGGCGGGCGACTTGAGCGGGGCGCCATCGAAGGCCGCCTCAAGATCGACGCCGCGGTGACCGCTGAGCCACGGCTTGGCCGGGGGATCGAAGGCGCGGAGCACCGCCGGCCGCGGGCTCAGCGGCCAGCTCCAGGCGGACGCAGGGACCGGCCCCGCCCTCGGGGAGCCCCGGCCGGAGGAAATCGCAGCCCGGGCGGCAATGTCGGGGTAGCCGGTGTCTGTGGGGCCGGAGCGGGCGGCAATGGCGGAGTAGCCGGCATCTGTGGGGCCGGAGCGGGCGGCGGCGTAGCCGGCGTCTGTAGCGTCGGCGTCGGCGGCGGAGACATGGGCAGCGGCGGAGACATCGGCGTCGGCGGTGATGGGGGGAGGTGCCAGGAACGTGGCCAGGAACAATGCCGCCAGGAGCTGTGCTGCCAGGAGCAATGCCCGCAGGCCAAGTGGGAGCTTCATGGCCCCAGCCTGCCAAGGCAGCACCCCGGGCGGAATCTCCCGCCATGGCTATGTGGATAAGATGCCCGCCGGCCCCCGCCAAAGCCCCGGAACCCCGCACCTCTGCCGCGGCAAAACCGTCCTCCTGGGCGGGGCCGCTGTAGTACACTTGGTGGAGCAGTTTGCTGTGCCCTCACGCTTGTAAGTCGCGATATTCGTGATTGCCGAAGCTGGCACGCCTCATTCAGGGGTGCGGGGGAGCAGCAGCTGACTACGCGTATCCAGCCCTCCTCAAAAGAAGCCTGAAACTTCCGATGCGGAGGACTGCGCCTCCTGCGGTCCGTTCCACATGGCACGTCCATATGGCGCGGATGGGAAGCGCAGTGGATGCCAGGAGCAACGCCCGCCCCGGGCGAATGCTAAACAACCGTCAACTATTGGCAGGGTAAGAGGGCCATGGGCTCTCTCATGAATGACCTGCCGGAAGGAGCGTCGGCATGCCCGTCGTAACTATGCGCCAGCTGCTTGACAGCGGCGTCCACTTTGGACACCAGACCCGCCGTTGGAACCCGAAGATGAAGCGCTTCATCTTCACGGAGCGCAACGGTATCTACATCATTGACCTGCAGCAGTCGCTGTCCTACATCGACCGTGCCTACGAGTTCGTGAAGGCCACCGTTGCACACGGCGGCACCGTTCTCTTCGTCGGCACCAAGAAGCAGGCGCAGGAGTCCATCGCCGAGCAGGCCACCCGCGTTGGCCAGCCGTACGTCAACCAGCGTTGGCTCGGCGGTATGCTGACCAACTTCCAGACGGTCTCCAAGCGCATCCAGCGCATGAAGGAACTCGAAGAGATCGACTTCGACGACGTCGCCGGTTCGGCTTACACCAAGAAGGAACTGCTGCTCCTTCGCCGCGAACTCACCAAGCTGGAAACCAACCTCGGTGGTATCCGCAACCTGACCAAGGCGCCGTCCGCGCTGTGGATCGTCGACACCAAGAAGGAACACCTTGCTGTCGACGAGGCCAAGAAACTGAACATCCCGGTTGTGGCCATCCTGGACACCAACTGCGATCCCGACGAAGTCGACTTCCCGATCCCGGGTAACGACGACGCCATCCGCTCCGTCAACCTGCTGACCCGCGTTGTCGCCGACGCCGTTGCTGAGGGCCTCATCGCCCGTAACCAGCGCGCCACCGGCACCACGGAAGCTCCGGAAGAGCCGCTGGCCGAGTGGGAGCGCGAGCTCCTCGAAGGCAACAAGGCTGAAGCTGCCGCAGCGCCCGCCGCTGAGGCTGCACCGGCTGCTGACGAAGCACCGGCCGCCGAAGCTGCTCCGGCTGCTGAGGAAGCGCCCGCGGCTGTTGAAGCACCGGCCGCCGACGAAGCCAAGTAGTCAGACAAGTAAATCTGGATCTCCCCACATGCGCTCAGCTGCATAGGGGGTACCGACAGGATGGCCGCTCACTGGGTGAGCAGCCGTCCTGTCGGTCCGTACACCACATAAATTTCTAGACAGAGGGGTTCACATGGCGAACTACACTGCCGCTGATATCAAGGCTCTGCGCGAGCGCACTGGCGCCGGCATGATGGATGTCAAGAAGGCTCTTGACGAAGCCAACGGTGACGCCGAGAAGGCCATCGAAATCATCCGCATCAAGGGCCTGAAGGGCGCCACCAAGCGCGAAGGCCGCTCCACCGCCGAAGGCCTGGTTGCCGCCAAGGTCGCCAACGGCGTCGGCGTGATGATCGAAGTCAACTGCGAGACCGACTTCGTCGCGAAGGCTGACAAGTTCATCCAGCTGGCCGACAAGGTCCTGGCTGTGGCCGTCGAGTCCGGCGCTGCCGACCTCGAGACCCTGCTCGCCACCGAGGTCGACGGCAAGCCGCTGTCCGAGGTCGTCATCGAAGAGGGCGCCGTTCTGGGCGAGAAGGTCGTTGTCCGCCGCATCTCCCGCATCGAGGGCGCCACGGTCGACGCTTACCTGCACAAGACCTCCAAGGACCTCCCGGCCCAGGTCGGCGTGCTGTTCGCTGTTGACGGCGAAGGCGAAGCGGCTGCCACCGCAGCCCACGACGTCGCCGTTCACGTCGCCGCCATGGCTCCGAACTACCTCACCCGTGAGGACGTTCCGGCCGAGCTCGTCGAGTCCGAGCGCCGCATCGCCGAGGAAACGGCCAAGGCCGAGGGCAAGCCCGAAGCCGCGATGACCAAGATCGTCGAAGGCCGCGTTACCGGCTTCTACAAGGGCGAGGTCCTCGTTGACCAGGCATTCGCCAAGGATGCCAAGAAGTCTGTCGCACAGGTCCTCGAAGAAGCCGGCGTCAAGGCAACTGCCTTCACGCGCTTCCGCGTCGGTTCCTAGTCAGACTGGCCAGACACCAGTCAGGCACTAGCCAGACACGCTAAGGGGGTGGTCACCACGGTGGCCACCCCTTTTGCATGCACCCGTAAGGCACCGTTTCCGGTCACGGCCGGAATGCCGCCTTGGGCGCCCAGCACGATAACCTAACTCAGAGTTCACCAACGGGAAGGCACCATGGAAACCGTCACCACTTCAGCCCAGCCAAAGAAGAACAGGCGCCGCGTCCTCTTGAAGCTCTCCGGCGAGGTCTTCGGCGGTGGAAAACTGGGCGTCGACCCGGATACCGTCCGCGGCGTGGCCAAGCAGATCGCCGCAGCAGTTCCCGACGTGGAGGTCGCAATCGTCGTCGGCGGAGGCAACTTCTTCCGCGGCGCCGAACTGTCCCAGAGCGGCATGGACCGCTCCCGCGCCGACTACATGGGCATGCTCGGAACCGTCATGAACTGCCTCGCGCTCCAGGACTTCCTTGAGCAGGCCGGGGTGGAAACGCGCGTGCAGAGCGCCATCACCATGGGCCAGGTTGCCGAGGCCTACATCCCCCGCCGCGCCATCCGCCACATGGAAAAGGGCCGGGTTGTCATCTTCGGCGCCGGCGCCGGCCTGCCGTACTTCTCCACGGACACCGTGGCCGCCCAGCGCGCCATGGAGGTCCACGCCGACGTCGTCCTGATGGCCAAGAGCGGGGTCGACGGCGTCTACACCGCCGACCCGAAGAAGGACCCGACGGCGGAGAAACTGCACCGCCTCAGCTACGACGACGCGCTCCGCCGCGACATCCGCGTGATGGACCAGACCGCGATGACCATGTGCAAGGACAACAACCTCACAATGGTGGTCTTCGGCATGGAAGGCGAGGGCAACGTCACCCGCGCCATCCGGGGCGAAGACCTGGGCACCGTCGTCACCCCCTAGCAACGGCTAGGATGTTTTCAGGACCTTTCCGCCGCCAGGCGGAAGACAAAAGCGCCCGGCGGAATACGGCAGGCGCACAAAGAAGACGTGCCGCGCCCCGGCCCCCGGGACGCACCAATTTCTGAGGAGAGACCGTGATCGAAGAAACCTTGCTCGAAGCCGGGGACAAGATGGACAAGGCAGTTGAGGTAGCCAAGGAAGACTTCGCCTCGATCCGGACCGGCCGCGCGACGCCTGGCCTGTACAACAAGGTCATCGTCGAGTACTACGGCACGCCGACGCCGCTGCAGCAGCTGGCCTCCTTCGCGGTCCCGGATGCCCGCACCATCCTCGTCACCCCGTACGACAAGACGGCCCTGCGCGACATCGAACGTGCCCTCAGCGACTCCGAGGTCGGCGCCAACCCGTCCAACGACGGCAACGTCATCCGGATCACCATTCCCGAGCTGACGTCCGAACGGCGCAAGGAATACGTCAAGATCGTCAAGTCCAAGGGTGAGGACGCGAAGGTGTCCATCCGCAACATCCGCCGCAAGGCCAAGGAAACGCTGGACAAGCTCGTCAAGGACGGCGACGCCGGCGAAGACGAAGGCGCGCGCGGTGAGAAGGAACTCGACGCCATGACCAAGGCACACGTGGACGGGATCGACGAGCTGCTCAAGCGCAAGGAAGCTGAGCTGCTCGAGGTCTGATGAATCAGGCACAGGAGGCCTCCGGGCCGCGCGCCCGGAGGCGGGGGAAGCAGCGCGAGAACCCAACGCCCAAAGCGGGCCGGAACCTGCCCGCCGCCACCGTGGTGGGCGTTGGCATGCTGGTATGCGTCCTCGGCGGCCTGCTGTTCCTCCCGCTGGGCTTCGTCCTGGTGACCGCCACCTTTGCGATCTTCGGCGTCTGGGAGATCTTCCGTGCGCTGGAGGCCGCAGGCACCCGCCTGCCGATCGTGCCGGTGATGGTCGGCACGGTCGCCATGCCGATCGCCGCCTACTTCGGCGGCCTCGAAAGCCTGCTCTTCGCCATGCTCGTCAGCAGCGTGGCGGTGCTGTTGTGGCGGACCCTGGAGGGCGCCGCCGGTTCGGCGCGGAGCATTTTCGCAGGGGTCTTCACCCTGTCCTGGGTGCCGTTCCTGATCAGCTTTGCGGCGCTGCTGCTGCACACCGCCGACGGCGAGACGCCGGTAGGCCTGTGGCCTGACGGGGTGATTCCGGCGGGTGCGTGGGAAATCGCGACCCTGCTGCTCCTGGTGGTGGCCAACGACACCTTCGGCTACCTCGTGGGCGCCTCCCTGGGCAAGCATCCGATGGCCCCCAAGATCAGCCCCAAGAAGACCTGGGAAGGCTTCGCCGGCTCGATCGCCGGGGCCGTCGTCGTGGGCGTGCTCGCCATGATCTTCGTGCTGGGCGAACCGTGGTGGTTCGGCGTCGTGCTCGCCGTGGGCATGGTGGCAGCCGCCACCGCCGGCGACCTCGCCGAATCCATGGTCAAGCGCGAGCTCGGCATCAAGGACATGAGCAGCATCCTCCCCGGACACGGAGGCGTCATGGACCGGCTGGACTCGATTGTCTTCGCCTCGCCGGTGGCGTTCATCCTGTTCTCGGCCCTCACCGCCGCCTAGAAGCACCGGACCAGCACTTCCGGCGCCTAGAATGGTGCCGAGCAAACCAGCCGAACGGCATCAAAGGAACAAAGTAACAGTGGACATTCAACGGCAGATTCCTGCGTCTTTTGACCGCGTGCAGCGGAACCAGTATGGCTACAACGCCAGGCAGGTCGACGATTTCCTGCAGCGCGCACGGGTGTCATTCGAAGCTCCGTCCTCGGCCTCCCGCGCCATCAAGAGCTCGGACGTCCGCGCCGTGTCCTTCGATCCCGTGAAGGGCGGCTACGCCGCCGCCGGCGTGGACGCCGCGCTGGACCGGCTCGAAGACGCCCTCGCCAGGCGCGAGCGCGATGAGCTCGTTGCCGAACGCGGCGAAGATGCCTGGCTGCGCGAAATCGGCCGGCTCGCGGGCGTCCTGCGCGGGCGCCTGCACCGCCCGGACGGCCAGCGCTTCCGGCGCCCGTCCAAGCCCAAGGCCCGCAGCTACAACACCACCGACGTCGACGACCTCTGCCACGAGCTGATCGGCTACCTCGAGGAGGACCAGCCGCTGAGCGTGGACAACGTCCGGCGCGCCGTGTTCCGTCCCGCCGTGGGCCGGGAGGGCTACGAGGAAAGCCAGGTCGACGCATTCCTGGAGCGCGCCGTCGAGCTCATGGCGGCCATCGACTGATATGTAGTGATTGTTTGTCAAGGGCGTGGGGAAGCGGTCCCGGGTTGGGTTGCCCGGGACCGCTTCTCATTTTGCTTGCCGGTGTGTCTGGCGGGGGTGGTCAGCGTGTCAATGGCGACGGCGCGGTCAGACTGATATGCG